>JAGDBW010000028.1 GCA_017958845.1 Clostridia bacterium
GGGGACAACTTTGCGCAGGGTACGGAGCGCCTTTTCGGTCGGGGCCGTCAGGCGTCCTCGGTCGCGACCAGGTCCGCGTCGGTGCCGCAGATGCGCGGCAGCAGCACGTCGCCCTCCCGGGTCGAGGCGGGGGCGACGACGCGGTTGACGTCGGCCATGGCCTCAAAGAGCTTTTCTTTGGGGATCGGGGCGCTGGTCTTGACGGCCAGCACGCGGCCGTCGGCCACGCGCACGGTCGAGGTCAGCGTGCGGACCGGGTGGGTGCACTCGGCTTCGGCATAGGCGGCTCCGCGCGGGCAGGCGTTGCCCGTCACGGCGGTCGGAACGCTGCCCTCCAGCGTCACGACGAGGTGACAGCCGCGCGGGCAGACGATACAGGTCAGCTCTCTTGTGGTCGCGGACATGGTCAGGCCTCCTTTCCGGGCGCTTGTTCGAGCGCGAGCGTCAGCGTTTTTTTGTCGGCCGAGCGCCAGAGGTCGGCCCCGACGGTCAGGGTCTCCATCTCGCCCGGGGCGACGGCGATCTTCTTTTTGGAGAGGAGCACGGTCTCGCCGTCGAGCAGACAGACGCGCACGTTTTTGTACACGTCCGATACGCGGAAGTAGACGGTCACGTCCCCGGCGCGGGTGATCTTTTGCGGGACGGTGTAGCGCACGCCGCGGGCGGCGGCGAGGGTCACGTCGATATCGGCCCCGTTTTCTCCGCGCAGATAGGCGGCGGCCGCGCGGCCGGCGACGGCGGCTTCCTCTGACACATAGTCCACCAGATCGTGCACCTGCAGGACGTTGCCGCAGGCAAAGACGCCGGGGATACCGGTCATGCGGTCCTGGTCCACCACCGCTCCCCCGGTCACGCGGTCGAGCGGGATGCCCGCGCCTTTGGTCAGTTCGTTTTCGGGGATGAGACCGCAGGAGAGCAGCAGGGTGTCGCAGGGGATATGCTCTTCGGTGCCGGGGACGGGGCGGCGGTTTTCGTCCACGCGGGCGATCGTGACGCCGGTCAGGCGCTTCTGGCCGTGGAGGCGCACGACCGTATGCGAGAGCCGCAGGGGGATGTCAAAGTCGTGCAGGCACTGCTCGATGTTGCGGGCCAGGCCGCCGGAGTAGGGGAGCAGCTCGCACACCGCGTGCACGTGCGCGCCCTCGAGGGTCATACGGCGGGCCATGATCAGCCCGATGTCGCCCGAGCCGAGGATGACCACCTCGCGGCCGGGCATAAAGCCCTTGCGGTTGACGTACTTTTGGGCGGTGCCGGCGGTCCAGACGCCGGCCGGACGATTGCCCGCGATGCCCAGCGCCCCGGCCGGCCGCTCGCGGCATCCCATGGCCAAAACGACCGCGCCCGCCGACATCGAAAAGACGCCGTCCGTGGGGTTGACGGCGGTGACGACCCGCTCGGGGGAGAGCGAGAGGACCATGGTGCCGGTCATGCAGGGGATGCCCAGCTCCTCCACGCGGCGGCGGTCGCGGGCCGCGTATTCGGGTCCGGTCAGCTCCTCGCCGAAGCGGTGCAGACCAAAGCCGTTGTGGATGCATTGCTGCAGGATGCCGCCGAGGGCGGCGTCGCGCTCGAGGATCAGGATATCGCGCAGGCCCGCCTCGTAGGCCGAGAGGGCCGCGCTCATACCGGCGGGGCCGCCGCCGATGACGATGAGATCGTGATGCTGCATACGCCGTGTCCTTTCAGGATTTCGTTTTGCCGCAGAGAAGGGGCGAGGAGCCGCCGGACTTGGTCACCTCGAGCTCGGAGATCCCGAGCTCGCGCGCGAGGATGGCCGTCACGTAGGGGGTGCAGAAACCGCCCTGACAGCGCCCCATGCCGCAGCGGGTGCGGCGCTTGATCGCGTCGAGGTCGCGGGCGGGGGGATCCTGCCGGATGGCGGCGACGATCTCGCCCTCGGTCACGGTCTCACAGCGGCACACGACCCGGCCGTAGGCGGGATCGCGGCGGATGATCTCGTTTTTCTCTTTTGTCGGAAGGGATTTGAAGGCCACGGCGGGGGTGTAGGAGCCGTCGAAGTCCGCGCGCGGCGACAGCTCGGCGCCGCATTCCTCGGCCAGCAGCCGCGCCACGTATTCGGCGATGGCGGGCGAGGCGGACAGGCCCGGGCTCTCGATGCCCGCGCAGTTGACAAAGCCGGGCAGCGGCGCGTCGATGATAAAGTCGCCGGTCGAGCCGACGGCGCGCAGGCCGGCAAAGCAGGTGATGCCCCGGTTGAACGGTACGCCCCGGACGCTGCGGGCGGCGAGCCGCCGCACGTCGGCCAGCCCCTCGGCGGTGGTGGCGGTGTCGTCGCGGTCGTCGGTGTCCACGGCGGTCGGGCCGACGATGACGTTTCCGTGCGCGGTGGGGGAGACCAGCACGCCTTTGCCCATCCTGGTCGGCGCCATAAAGACCGTGGTGCGGACCAATTCCGACACCTCGCGGTCGAGCAGATAGTATTCGCCGCGCCGCGCGCGGACGGAAAAGCGGGCGTCGCCCGCCATCTTCGCTACTTCATCGGCGTGGGTGCCGGCGCAGTTGATCACATAGCGGCCGCCAAAGGCGCGGCCGTCGGCCGAGAGGGCCTCCCAGCCGTTTCCGTTGTAGGAGAGGGAGACGACGGCCGTGTTGCAGAAGAGCGCGCAGCCCCCTTTCATGGCGACGCCGCAGGCCGCGACGGTCAGCTCATAGGGGCAGAC
>JAGDBW010000029.1 GCA_017958845.1 Clostridia bacterium
CGGGCGCGCCCCTACCCCGACTATGACGGGATGCTCGGCGAACGGTGACGAAAAGAAAAAGAAAACCGGGCGAGCGGATGCTCACCCGGACTTTCTTTGTTCGGTCGTATGTCGGAGATCATTTTCCTCCGACCATCTTGGCCACTTCGGCCGCGAGGTCGTCTTCTCTCTTTTCGATGCCTTCGCCTTTGTCGTAGCGGACAAAGCCGGTCACGGCGATCCGTCCGCCCATCTCTTTGGCGGACTGCTGCACGTATTTGGCGACCGTGAGCGAATCGTCCTTGACGTAGGGCATCTCGAGCAGGCAGTTGTTTTCGTAGAACTTGCCGAGTTTGCCGTTGATGATGCCTTCGAGCACCTTTTCGGGCTTGCCGGCCATTTTGGGATCCTGGGACATCTGGACTTTGAGGATGTTCTTTTCTTCTTCGAGCACGGACGCGGGAACGGTCTCGCGGGACAGGTACGGCGTGTTGTAGGCCGCGGCCTGGAGGGCGATGTTCTTGGCGAATTCGGCGAAGGCGGGATGGGCGGCGAGGTCGGTGTCGAAGGAGATCACGACGCCGGTGACGCCGGTGCCGTGCACGTAGGTGCTGACGGTGCCGCGGACGACGACGAAGCGGCGGATGCTGATCTTTTCGCCGATCTTGTAGGTCTTTTCCTGCAGGACCTGCTCGACCGTGTCGGAGGTGCCGTCGTAGGCGCAGGCCTTGAGCGCTTCGACGTCGGCGGGCGAGGCGGCGAGGACCGTGCGGAGCAGGCCGGCCACGAACTCGCGGAAGGCGTCGGTCTTGGCGGCGAAGTCAGACTCGATGTTGACTTCGATCATGGCGGTCAACTCGCCCTCGGTCAGGATGGAGACCAGACCTTCGGCGGCGATGCGGCTCTGCTTTTTTGCAGAGGCGGCCATGCCCTTTTCGCGCAGGACCTTGATGGCGGCGTCAAAGTCGCCGTCGGCGGCGACCAGCGCGTTTTTGCAATCCATCATGCCGCAACCCGTCTGTTTGCGGAGTTCGGCGACATCTTTGGCAGTAAATGCGGGCATTGTTCTGTACCTCTCTTTCCCGTTATTCGGCCGGCTCGGCGGCGGTCTCTTCGGCCGGCGCTTCGGCGGGAGCGGGTTCGGCTTCGGGGGCGGGGGCGGCCTCTTTTTCGGGGACGTCGGTCAGCTGTTCGCCGCCTTTGCCCTCGATGACGGCGTCGGCCAGGGCGCCGCTGATGAGCTTGATGGCGCGGATGGCGTCGTCGTTGCCCGGGATGATGTAGTCGGCGTCATCGGGGTTGCAGTTGGTATCCAGGATGGCGATGACCGGGATGCCGAGCTTTTTGGCTTCGAGGATCGCGATGTGTTCTTTGCGGGTATCGACCACGAACACGGCGTCGGGGAGTTTGTCCATGGTCTTGATGCCGCCGTAGTTCTTTTCGAGATCGTCGATCTCTTTTTGCTTTTTGGCGGCTTCTTTTTTGGGCAGGAGGTTGAAGGTGCCGTCCTGCTGCATGCGCTCCAGTTCGTTGAGGCGCGCGATGGACTTGCGGATGGTCTTGAAGTTGGTGAGCATGCCGCCCGGCCAGCGGACGTTGACGTAGTACATGCCGCACTTCTGGGCTTCGTCTTTGATGCTCTCGGCGGCCTGTTTTTTGGTGCCGACGAAGAGCAGCGTGCCGCCGGCCTCGGAGAGGTAGCGGACGTAGGTGTAGGCCTCTTCAAACTTTTTGACCGTTTTTTGCAGGTCGATGATGTGGATCCCGTTGCGGGTGGTGAAGATGTACTCCGCCATCTTGGGGTCCCACTTTTTGGTCGGGTGGCCGAAATGGACGCCCGCTTCAAGCAGCTGCTTGATGGTGATGCTGAACATGGTGTTCCTCCTCGGTTTTTCCTCCGCGACCGCCAAAGCTCCGCGACCCGCGTCCGGCGGGCACCGGCGGAGTGAACGGCTGCGTGTGTGATGAATTTCCGCGCGGAGCGCAGATACGGATATATTATCATATTTTTCTTTTGGTTGCAAGAAAGAAACGCTTGTTTACAAAATGTTTACAATTTTTCCGTTTTTTCGTCCGGGCTTCTTTGTTTCCGGTTTTTCCGTCCGGGTTTCCTTTGCGGGCGGGGGGATAAAACGCGGGGAAAACGCGACGCGGAGAAAGGCGGCGCGCCCGTCTGTCGTCCGGGACAAAAAAACGCGCTCGTTTGCACGGGCGCGGCGGGAAGTTCCGACCCCTCTGTGTAGGGCGGGCGCTTTGGACGATGGGCGTTTGGGCGGCGGGGCGCTATGGATGCCGGGCGCTTTTGCGGCGGGCGGCGCAGGGAAAAAAGTGAGGGGCGCGTCAAAGGCAGGAGGTCGCGGGCGGCTCCGGCGCTCCGGGCGCGTCAAAGAGGGTCAAAGATAAGAGAGCGCGGGGGCGGCGAAGAGCGCCGGGGCGAGGCGGGCGTACACGTCGGGGGCGGAGGCGGGCGGCAGGGGATTCTGCCCCTTTCCGCATTCGAGCGTGAAGCACGGCAGGCCGCAGCGCACCGCCCACTCGGTCAGGCCTCCGTAAGCGGCGGTGCCGGTCGCGTCGGCGGCGACGTAGCCGGTCAGGCGCTCCAGCTCCGCCGCCATGCGGTGCATGGACGGGGTGGCCTCGGCGCGGCTGTAGTAGATCTCCTCTCCCTGGGTGTGCAGGGTCAGGATGATGGAGGGCCGCAGGAGTCGGATCAATCCCACCAGCGCCGCCGTCTCCGGCTCAGACTCGGGATAGGGACCGGGCCAAAGCGTCGGCGCGCCGCCCTCTTCGCCGCCCGGGTGCAGGCGGGCGTAGGCGGAAAAGCCGACGCTGTAGTTGTGGTTGAGATCCACGCCGCGCGCGTTGGCCTGCCAGTGCGAAAAGTCGGCGCTGCCGCCGTTCATACGAAGCTGGCGCGCGCAGAGCGGGTGGCGCGGATCGGGTCCGCCGAGCGCCAGCTCCACCCCGTCGGGGTTGAGCATCGGGACGATCACATAACAGACGCCGCTCTCGGGTGTGCCCTGCCCGATCAGATCGCGCGCAAAGGCCAGCAGCAGCGTCCCCGTCAGCCACTCGGAGGCGTGGTGCGCCGCGACGTACAGCGCGACGCGGCGGCCGCGGCCGTAGATATAGTAGGGGATGCGGCGGCCGCACACGGAATAGCCGAGCGTACAGACGCGCAGAGAGGGACAGGCGGCGGCGAGACGGCGGGTCTCCGTCTCAAGCGCAGGATATGTCAGAGGGGCGATAAACGTATCGAGGTCGGCGGATGCGAGCATGGGCGGGAACCTTCTTGTCTGTGGTGGGGCCGGGGCGGACTTTTTTTGGGTCTGTCTTTTTCGGCATTGATAACAGTATATGCAGACGACGCCGAAAAAAGAACGGAACATTTTTCTTTTTTTCGGCGGCGGTATGTGCTATAATGGCGACAGAAACGAAAAAAGGATGGACGAGGCGTGAAAAAGCCGACGTGGGACAGATTTTGCGCGGCCTTCCGGGAAGCCGGGTGGCGGACGGGCCTGTTGTGGGCGCTCCTGGCCGCTTTGGCGGGGGGGCTGCACTTTTTGATTTTGATCGGTCGGGACGCCGGTCCTTTTTGGGCCGAGGTGTGCGTGGATATAAGCGAGATCGCGCGGCCGCTCTTGTGGCTGCCGTGGCTCTGTTCTCTGATCCTCGCCGGCGGGTGCGCGCCCGCGCCGCGGCGGGCGGCCGGGGTGTGGGGATGGCTGTGTCTGACGGCCTTTGGCAATTCGCTGGTCGTCAACCTGCTGGAATACATCGACCTGTATCTGCTCCGCTATCGTTTTGGCTTTGTTTTTTGGTGGGCGCTCCTCGACTCGACCCTCCCGGAGGTGCTGTCCGTCGCCGCGACGGCCTGGATGATCCGCTGGGCGTGTCTGCTCGTCCTGCGGCGCGCCCCGGAGACGCAAAAGACCGCGGCCGTCGCCACGGTCTGCGGCGTGGGGATGGGGCTGTATCTCTTTCTCTCCGAGGAGATCGGGGCGATCATCGACTACTTTGGCGACGCTTTTGGCGTTTATTATCCCTCGGAGATC
>JAGDBW010000030.1 GCA_017958845.1 Clostridia bacterium
CGGCCGTGTTTGGCCGGTATATACATTTATACATCGCCGTATACAACGCGAGGAGGGGCGGGTTTTGCTCGTTTTTGCAAGTTTGCAAGTTTCAGGTGGCATTTTTTGCAGGGCGAGGGGGAGGTTTGTTCCATATATGGGGAGATTCCTTCATTTTTGCACAAGATGTGGGGGCGCGCCCGGCACGACGCAGCCGAAAAAAGCGCCGGGGGATCGTTCCCCGACGCTCTGTTCGCGCGGTCGCAGGGTCGTTTTTGCTCTTTCGGCCGGTTTGTTTTGCGGGCCGGGCGGCTCCCCGATCCGGTCGGCGGGCGGCTTTCGGAGCGGCCGGGCGGCCGGTTTTTTTGGAGGGGTGGCTTCAGGAGGGGGGACGGGAGGAGGCCGCGCTGTTGGTTCAATCGGCGGCTAGGACCCGCACGATCGCCACGGTCATATCGTCCCGTCCGTCGCTGTGCTCACGGGCGAGCGCCAGCAGGCGGGCCGCCGTGTCGGCCGGCGTCTCCTCGCCCCAGTCGGCAGCGAGGGCGGAGATCAGCCACGCGTCGTCCTCCGCTCCCTGCCCCACGCCGTCGGAAAACAGCAGGAACACGTCCCCCGCCTCGGCGCGAAAACGCACGCGCTCGACGTCCGGCGCCTTCATCAGTCCGAGCGGGATGGTGCGGGAGCGGATGCGGAAGAGCTGGCTCCCCCGCTTGACGTACGAGGCGGCGGCGCCGGCCTTGAGAAAGACGGCCTCACCGTGGAGCAGATCCAGCTCCAGCAGATCCAGCGTGGCGCTGCGCTCTCTCGTGCCCGTGCGGAGCAGGCTGTTGAGCATCCTCGTCAGGGTCGCGGTGGTGCCGCCGGCGGACAGCATCTTTTCGGCAAAGGCGCAGCAGATCTCCGAGGCGGCGCGGGCGCTCTCGCCCGCGCCCATCCCGTCGGAGAGCACGGCGCGGAAGCGGTCGCTGCGGTCGTCAAAAAAGCGTACCGTGTCGCCCGACGCCTGCGAGGGGTCGGCCGCGCGGCCGGCCGTGGCGCAGGAGACGCAAAAGCGCGGACGGTTGACCGCCCGGAGCACGGCCACCCCCTCGGTCTCGGTCACCTGCGGGACCGTCATGGCCCCGCCGCAGATCTCCTCAAGGGCGCGGCCGAGCCCGGTCAGCGTCTCCTCGGACAGCTCGGTGGGGACGCCGACGGCGATCACCTGTTTTTTGCGGCGGCCGATCACCGACACCGCGTCGGCGGGCACGCCCGCCTGCGTCAGACGGGCCTTGCAGGCGGCGGAGAGTTCCGCGTCCTCTTTGCCGGCGGCGCGGTCGGCCTTGACCGCGTCGCGCAACAGCGACGCCACCCATTCGTACTCCATGGTGCCGCGGGCTTCGCTTTCGGCTGCGACGCCGGCGCGGACAAACTCGCCCGCGGCGCGGCGGATGTCCTCACACAGCTCGTCCGGCGCGGGACAGACCGAGCGCATCCGCTCCGGCGGGGACTGGCAGTGGCGGGGATCCTGCATCACCGCGAACGGCCTGTATGCCGGGGAACGGGCGGATTCCCGGCTAACGGACCTGCCGCTTCACGCTGCCCGC
>JAGDBW010000031.1 GCA_017958845.1 Clostridia bacterium
CAGCCGGGCGGGTAAAGGAAAACCGCGCGGGTGTGGATGCGGGTGTGGGCGCACGAAAAAGCGAAAAAGAGAAAGAGCGGAGAAAAAGAAAAAAGAACGCGGGCGTCCGGAAGAGAGCGGGCGCGAAACCCGACAAAAAACAGCGGCCGAAGGGTGCTTCGGTCGCTGTTTTTTCTTTTTTTGGCGGGGGTTGCGGTGGTTTTTGCGCTCTTTTGGTCCGGCGGCTCGTTTTTGAGCGGTGCGGACGGTTTGTCCGGACGGTGGCGGTCCTTGCGCGCGGGGGGCGGAGCTTCTTTTTGTCAGCGGCGTTTGAGCGACAGGACGCGGTGGACGCGGTCGACGACGACGGGGGCGGTCAGACCGTACTCCTCGAGCAGCGCCGGGACGGGGCCGCTCTTGCCGAATCGGTCCTCGACGCCCACGCGCAGCACCGGCACGGGACAGCGCTGGGCCAGCGTCTCGCAGACGGCGGAGCCCAGCCCTCCGATGACGCTGTGCTCCTCGGCCGTGACGACGGCGCCCGTCCTGGCGGCGTAGGTCGCGAGCAGGTCGGCGTCGATGGGTTTGAGGGTGCAGACGTCGATCACGGCCGCCGAGATGCCCTCGGCCGCGAGCAGGTCGGCGGCTTCCAGCGCGCGATGGACCATAAAGCCCGTGGCGCAGACGGTCACGTCGCTCCCCTCGCGCAGCACCAGCCCCCGGTCGACCGGGTGCGGGCGGTCGGAGGTGACGTCGGGCACGGCGTAACGGCCAAAGCGGATGTAGACCGGCCCGTCGACGTCCAGCGCCGCCTCGACGGCGGCCTCGGCCTCGGCGGCGTCGGCGGGGTTCATGACCGTCATGCCGGGGATGGAACGCATGAGCGCCAGGTCCTCGTTGCACTGGTGGGTGGCGCCGTCCTCGCCGACGGTGATGCCGGCGTGGGTGGCGCAGATCTTGACGTTCAGGTGCGGGTAACCGACCGAGTTGCGGATCTGCTCAAAGGCGCGGCCGGCCGCGAACATGGCAAAGCTGGAGGCGAACACCGGCACGCCGGTCGAGGCGATGCCGGCGGCCACGCCGATCATGTTCCCCTCGGCGATGCCGCAGTTGATGAACCGATCGGGAAAGGCCTTTCGGAACGTGTCGGTCTTGGTGGATTTGGAGAGGTCGGCGTCGAGCACGTAAAACAGGCGGCTCTGCCCCAGCCGCGCCAGCGCCTGACCGTAGGCCTCGCGGGTCGCTTTCTTTTCTTTCATGACGGCGCCTCCTTACAACTCAGCCCGCAGCTCGGCCATGGCGGCCTCGTACTGCGCGGCGTCGGGTGCTTTGCCGTGCCATTCGCAGGCGTTTTCCATATAGGAGACGCCCTTGCCCTTGATCGAGCGGGCGATGACGGCGGTGGGTTTTCCCTTGACTTCTTTGGCTTCGGCGAGAGCCGCGCGGATGGCGTCGTAGTCGTGCGCGTCGATGGTGACGACGTGCCAGCCGAAGGCACGGAACTTTTGGTCATGGGGGGTGGGGTCCATGACCTCGGTGATGGGGCCGTCGATCTGCAGGCCGTTGAGATCGAGAAAGAGACAGAGGTTGTCGAGGTGGTAGTGCGCGGCGAACATGGCCGCCTCCCACACCTGCCCTTCTTCGCTCTCGCCGTCGCCGACGATCGTGTAGACGCGAAAACTCTTGTTTTGCAGTTTGGCGGACAGGGCCATGCCGCAGGCGGCGGAGATCCCCTGCCCGAGCGAGCCGGTGGACATGTCCACGCCGGGCACGCCTTTCATGTCCGGGTGTCCCTGCAGGCGGCTGTCGATGTGGCGCAGGGTCGCAAGTTCCGCGGGATCAAAAAAGCCGCTCTCGGCCAACGCCGCGTAGAGGGCGGGGGCGCAGTGGCCCTTGGAGAGTACGAAGCGGTCGCGGTCGGGGTCGTCGGGGCGGGCCGGATCGACGCGCAGTTCTTCTCCGTAGAGCACCGCCAGTATGTCGGCGATGGAGAGCGAGCCGCCGGGGTGACCCGACTTTCCGTGGTAGACGCCGGTCAGCGCTCCCATGCGGATGCGGGTGGCCAGGCGGCGGAGACGGTCGTTTTGCATCTTTTACCTCGCTGTTGTTTTTTGACCTTTTTATTGTATCACACGCTGCGGCAAATAGCAAGCGGCGGACGGGCGGATCGTCGGTTTTTTTGTCGGTTTTTCGCGCTTTTCGCACAGGCGGGTCCGCGGGGACGGGGGCTGTGTCATATCCGTTCGCACTACCGCGTCGTGCTCTTTCGCGCGGGCGGTGGCCGCGGGGACGGGAGCGGCGCAGACGACGGAAAAGGGGAGAAAAAGCGGCGCACATCGGCACTATCGACAATCATATATTTCTTTTTTTGTTTCCTTTGTATATTCTTTTTGATTGTCTTTTGTGATAGGATGGAGACGCGGGGCCGGCGGCTTTCGCCGGCCGCTTTGCGTTTGTTTGACCCGACTTTTTTTGACGGCAACAGGAGAGTTGAGATGAAACGATTTGCTGCTTTGATTTTGCTGCTTTTGTGCGGCCTGTTGGTCCTTTCCGGCTGCGAAAAGCGCAAACAGAACGATCCCCCCGCCACCACGCCCGCGACGGACCCGCCCGTCGTGTACGTGACGCTGTCCTTTGTTTCGGACGGCGAGGCGGTGGATGAGCGCGTCGTCGCCTCCGGCTCGGCCGGCGGCGCGGCTCCCACCTACTACAAGAAAGGGTATGAACTGGACGGCTGGTTTGCCGCGGACGGCACGGAATATGATCCGGCCGCCGCTCTGAGCGCGGACGCCGTCTACACCGCCCGCAGCCATCGCCGCACCTATGCGGTGACCTTTGTTGACGACGAGGGCAACGAACTCGCCCCGGCGCAGCAGGTCCTCTACGAGGGGGTGGCACGGCGTCCGGACGATCCGACGCCGCCGACCGACAAGATCTTTGACGCGTGGACCTGCCGCGGCGAGATCTATGACTTTGAAAACACGCCCGTCACCGGCAACGTCACGCTGATCGCGGCCTTTGCGCCCGATCCGGTCGCCACCTGCGATCACAGCCGCAACACCAACCGCCTGTCGTGTCTGGAATCGACGGTCTGCTCCTTCTGCGGAAAGAACATCCCCGCGACCGGGCACCACTGGCTGATCGCCGGTCACACCGACGGCACCTGTGAGGAGGAGGGCAAGTATCTCTACGTCTGTTCGCACTGCGACGGTGAGCGGTCCATCGACGACGGACTGCCGCTCGCCGCGCACGTCTTTGAAAACGGCGCGTGCGTGCACTGCGGCGTCTCCGCTCTCTATACCGCCTCGGCGCAGGATCCGGACACCCTGCCCATGCCCGACCGCTACAACACCGGCGCGGGCGCCCCCGTCGGTCCCTATGCCGATCACACCCTGACCCGCGTCACCGACAGCGGTATGTGGTCCGGCGTGCCGATCATCCGCTCGGTGGCGTCCAACGGCGACGTGACCTACCGCATCAACACCGACGCCCTCTCGGGGGCGGGCAAAAGCGAGATCGTGCTCTGTGACCTCGACTTTTCCGACGGGTATTTCCGGATGCCGCAGGGGATCAAGAACTATACCTTTGTCGAGAATTTTGAAAACGATCCCACCGGCGGACGCTTCTGCTTCCGCTTTGTCAACTGTCTGTTCGATACCGTGGGCGGCAACGGCTCCGGCGGCTACAACGGCAGCGCCTACAACACCTGCTGCCGCTTTGAGTACTGCTCGCTGGTCCAGATCGGCAGCAGCAACGTGATCCTCGACCACTGCCGGTTTGGCGGCAACGACGACCGCGACGCCACCAACCCGATGCAGAACTTCTTTGTCTTTCACTCCTACGTCACCGACAAAGAATCCATCGGATACGAGCGCGAGCTGCACACCGACGCCATCCAGATCTACGGATACGGCCCCAACGAGTCCACGATCGTGGCCAAGAACATCCACTACTACAACTTCCGCGCCGAGATGCCCTCGGTCTACTATACCGGCTCGCAGTCCTACACCAACTCGATCCTGATGATCTCCCTCGACTACAACAACGCGGAGAACATCTCCTTTGAGCATTGTTATATCAACGGTTGCGGCTGTCCGATCATGATCAACGACCACCCCCACGCCGCCGACGCGGACAAGGGCGGAAAGTACGGCTCGGGCATGGGCCGCTATCGGATGACCGACGTGGTGTACCGCGATATCATCCACGGATGCGCCAACCAGTACAGCAACATCATCTCCTCCGACGTGGTCAACCAGTTTACCGGCGTGCTGCGACCCGAAACCACCTCCGAAGTGGTCATGGAGGACTGGAACAAGGCGGCCGACGCGCTCTACGTGGGCTCGGTGTGGTACAAGGACGGAAAGCTGTACGTCTCAGCCACCAACGAGACCAATATCGGGCGTGAGCTGACCGTCGTCACCCCCGACGGCGCCAGGACCTTTGTGATCGAGCGCTGTCCGCTCTATATCGAGTTTGAGGACGACCGTACCTATCGCGAGTTCCCGTTTGACGTGCTGTGCGAGATCGAATGCGACGAGCCCGACTGGGTGGTCTGCTTTGACACCTCCGCCGTGCCGAGGCAGGTGCGGTGCCTGCACTTTGCCGACCCGACGGCTCCGGTCAGCGTGGACCTCTCTCTCCTCGCCGCGGCCGAACCTCCCGCCGTGCCGGCCGAGCTGGCGCACGGCCACTTCGGGTCCCGCGTGTTC
Organism: Clostridia bacterium; assembly: GCA_017958845.1. GTDB lineage: Bacteria > Bacillota > Clostridia > Oscillospirales > CAG-272 > UBA1740. The sequence continues at coordinate 4,692 of JAGDBW010000031.1, forward strand.
TACGACGTGACGGCGGACGGCGTGATGCACATCTACGGCGCCGGCGCGATCCCCGACCAGAGCGAGAACGAACTGATCGCGACCGGCTACTATGCCGTGCGCGACAGGATCACCCGCGTGGTCATCGACCCGGACGTCACCTCCGTCGGCGCGTACCTGTTTAAGGATATGTTTGCCCTCACCTCTGTCTCGCTTCCCTCGACGATCACCAAGATCGGCACCCACGCCTTTGAGGGCTGCGCGTCGCTGACGGACGTCCGCATCCCCTACGGCGTCACGTCCGTCGGCGCCTACGCCTTTGCCGACTGTATCTCGCTGACCGATATCACCGTCCCTTCGACCGTCGGCGCGTCCGCCGGCGCGGGGGCCTTTTCGGGATGCACGGGCCTGCGGAGCGCCGCCTTTCTCGGTACGGTCATGCAGGGCCGCATGTTTGAAAACTGTGAAAACCTCGAGACCATCCTGCTCTCCGGCTCGCTGAGACGGATCGCGGACATGGCGTTCTATAACTGCCCCGCTCTGCGCGAGGTCAGATACACCGGCACGGCCGCGACCGCGGCGGAGATCAGCATCGGCGCCGCCGGCAACTGTGCGCTGCCCGGCAGCGCGCGTATGCCGCGCATCGAGTCGATGACCTATGTGGACGAAGCGGTCGCCGTCGAGCTCGAAGACCGCGGGCTCGCCGACAGAGAGCCCAAGACCCCGACGCACAACTGGACGAAGTACGAGACCTGGCGCATGCAGTACGCCAACAGCCGCGGCGTGTACGGACGCGCCGTCGCGTCGTTTGCCATCGGGATCTGCCCCTCCAAAGTCTATGACGGTCAGCCCTTTGCGCCCGACTTTGCCACCGACTCCGACGGTGAGATCACCTACAAGTGGCTCCGGGGCGGCGTGGTGCTGGACGGCGCGCCTGTCGACGCCGGACGCTACGTCGTGGTCATCTACGTGTCCGGCACCGAAAACTATAAACCACTGGAGTTTCACCAGACCGTCTACATCCGACAGGCGAGCGCGTCGCTGTCCATCACGACCGGGTCGCTGGACAAAGACTTTGACGGTCTGCCGGTCGGGGCGCCCGCCTATACCTCCAACAGCACCGCCACCCCCGAGATCAAATGGTACTTTGGCGAGGCGCTCTGCGACGGCGCGCCGTATATGCCCGGCAGCTACCGCGTGGTCGTCACCATGCCCGACAACGGCAACTATACGTCTGTCAGCCGCGAGCTCTCCTTTGAGATCCGGCTGCCCGCGGGTGTGAGCGCCTGGGACGGCACGGCGGCCTCCGCCTTTGACGGCGGCGCCGGATCGGAGAGCGACCCGTGGCAGATCCGCACGGCCGAACAACTGGCGCGCCTGGCCGCTCTGGTCAACGACCCGGCGACCCACGACGCCTACGCGTCCGCCTGCTACGTGCTGACCGGAGACATCCACCTCAACCTGGGCGTGTCCGCCTATGCCGCCTGGTATACGACGGCGCCCGCCCGCGCCTGGACCTCCGTCGGATGTGGCGCGGCCGTCGGCTTTTCCGGTCATTTTGACGGGCGGGGACACGTCATCTACGGTCTGTACGCCAGGACGCCCTCGGGGACCGATCCCTACGCGGCCGCCCTGTTCGGCTGTCTGACCGGCGGCGCCGTGGTGGAAAATCTCCGCATCTCCTTTGCCAACATCGTCTCCGAATATACTAACGTGTACGCCTCCTTTGTCGCCGCGTATGCCGATGAGGCGACCGTCCGCGGCGTCACCGTGACCGACGCGGCGCTCAACGCGTACAACAACGCGGGCGGCATCGTGGGTCTGATCGATATGTCGATCGGCGAGACCACCGTCGAGGACTGCTCCGTGACGGCGACGATCACCGGCCGGGGGAGCAACCCGTTCTATCTCGCGGGCATCGTCGGCTACGCAAAGGAGAACTATAAGTCCACCAAATACCCGCTCACGATCCGCGGCTGTGTGACCCACGGCAGCATCAAGACCCGCAAGGACGGCGCGGGCATCGTCAACGCCCGGGCCAACATGATCCTTTCGATCGAGAACTGCGTCAACTACATGGATATCACCACGACCCGCGACGGCAACATCGCCGGCATCGTGACCGGCATCTACACCTCGGCCGGCGGGTACGGCATCACCCTGCGCGACTGCGTCAACTTTGGCGATCTGTACGCCGTGGGCTCGATCGCCGGCGGCCTGATCAGTTCCGCGTCGCTCAAGGCCTGCACCCTGACCGTCGAGAACTGCGCCAACTACGGCGCGGTCAAGGCCGACGCCGGCAAAGCCGGCGGCCTGATCGGCAATCTGGCAGGCGACAGCGGCGCGACCAGTCGGATCATCCTCTGCAACGTCTTTTCCACCGTGGCAGGCGAGAACCCGACCGGCAACTTTGCCCTCATCGGCGGCGGCGAAGTCACCCACAGCAACCTGACCTGTGAGAACGTCGGCTATCCGGCGGGCGAGCTGGTCACCTACGAAGGCACGCCCGCGGGGACGGTCGCGGTCAACTTTGCCGCTCCGATGAGCTATCTCGAAGCCCTCAACCGCTGCGCCGACGACAACGGCCTGACCCGGTGGGAAGAAGGCGGACGCGGCCTGCGGCTGGTCGGCGACGTCGTGATCCTGACCGCCTCGCTCGACAAGTATGAGGACGGCCTGCCCGTCGCTCTGCCCGCCTACGCGGTACGCGTCGGCGACGGCGAAGTCGGCATCCTGTTCTACCAGAACGGCGTCCTCCTGCCCGGCGCGCCCGCCGCGCCCGGCGACTACCGTGTGATCGTGGCCCTCGCCGCGACCGACGCCGCTTCCGGCGCGCAGGCCGTGCTGGACTTCTGCATTTCGGTCGAGGGTTCCGCGACTCTGAGCATCGCGGCGCTCGATAAGGTCTACGACGGCTCGCCCGTGGCGGACCCCGCGATCCGGACCACCAACGAAGGCGCCGCCGTCACCTATGAGTGGTACCGCGGCGAGATCGGAGCGGGCGTCAAGCTCGACGCCGCGCCGACCGACGCCGGCCGCTACTATGTGACCGTGAGCGTGGCCGCCGTCGGCGACTATGCCGCCGTCAGCAAATCCAAGGCCTTTGAGATCGCCAAAGCCCCCGGCAGCATCACGGGTGTGACCAACCCCGGCCGCGCCTACAACGGCGAGCCGCTGACCATCGGCACCCCGGTCTCGCCCGGGACCGAACCGGTCACGGTCGAATGGTATCGCGGCTCCTACGCCGCCCCCGGCGAAAAGCTGAGCGGCGCGCCGACCGACGTCGGCTCCTACGCGCTGGTCCTCTCCACACCCGAGCAAGCCAACTATCTGGCGGCTCTGGTCTGCTTTGACGTCACGATCACCCGCATCCCGTCCACCATCACCGTCTCGGGCACGCCCGCCCGCGCGACGGATGGCACGCCCGCCTCGGTGCCCGCCTATGAGCACACCCAGTCGGGCGGCGCGATCACCGTGACCTGGACGACCGCCTCGGGCGACGTGCTGGCCGAGGCCCCCTCGGCGCCCGGCTCCTACAAGCTGATCCTCTCCCTCTCGCAGAGCGGCAACTACGCGGGCTGCACCGTGGAGATCCCGTTTGATCTCTGGGAGCTCGGCCTGGTCTGGAACGGCGGCCTCGCCGCGTCCTTTGTCCGCGGCACGGGTCTCTATGACGATCCCTTTGTCATCGAGACGCCCGAACAGCTGGCGCTGCTCGCCTCTCTGGTCAACGCGGGACGCCGCTACGCCGTCGAGGGCGGCCGCGCCGTGGACGGCTCCGACTATATGTACGCCGAAGCCTGCTACCGCATGGACGCCGATCTGTACTTTAACGAAAACAGCGAAAACTACGCCGCCTGGTCGGTCTTTGCGCCTCTGCGCACCGACTGGACCGGCACCCCGCCCGCGAGAGTCTGGACCAGCATCGGCACCGCCTCCCTGCCCTTTGGCGGCGTCTTTGACGGCAACGGACACAAGATCATTGGTCTCTATACCATGGGCGGCAACGACTCGACCGGCTCGCTGTTCGGACAGCTCATCGGCGCGACCGTCAAAAACCTGACCGTCACCCGCTCGTCGCTCAACTGCAACTTTGCCTCCAACGGCCAGAACGCGCGCGTCGGCGGTATCGCGAGCTTTGCCAACCTTTCGACCCTCGACAACTGCCGCGTGACCGACGTGACGATCCACTCCACCGGCCGCGCGGGCGGTCTGCTCGGCTCCGCCTGCAACAAGTCGCAGGATCCGCTGATCATCCGAAACTGCACCGTCGACGCCGAGATCTGCTCCGGCTTTAACGCCACGCAGATCGTCAATGTCAACGCCGGCGGTCTGATCGGCAACCTGGCCGTCCACAGCGCCTGCCTGGTGGTCGAAAACTGCGCCGTGTCCGGCACGATCCGGTCCAAGGGCAACGCCGCCGGCCTCGTCAACTGCGGCACCGCCAACCCGATGCTCTGGATCACCGGCTACGCCAACCGGGCGAGCATGACCTCGACCGCGGGCGAGGCGTCCGGCTGTATCTCCGCCTTCTATTCTACCAGTTCGTCCGCCATCAACCTGCTCCAGGGCGTCGTCAACTACGGCGCGGTCACCGGCGCGACCTACGCGGGCGGTCTGCTCAGCACGCGCACCAACGCCACCAGCGCCGGCACCGGCTACTTTACCTTCTACGGATGCGCCAACTACGGCGCGGTCACCTGCACGGCGGCGTCCGATCCCGACGGCATCGGCCTCGGCGCGGCCGGCGGTCTGGTCGGCTATGCCACCTCGCAGAACGCGATCTGCTTTGCCGGTTGTGTCAGCGACTGCACGCTCTCCGGCCTGCACCGCGGGCAGGTGGTCGGCTTCCTCTTTGACAAATCCGTGACCGAAAACGGCCAGTGGGCCGGCAGCCTGGTGCTCTACGCGGGCGCCGAAGGCGACGGTTTCGGCGCCGGTTCCTACGCTCCCAAGGGCACCTACACCGCCGTGGCGGCCGCCGATCTGGCGAGCGCCGACAACGCCGCCGTACTGAAAGCGCGCTGTGACGCCGACATCGGCAAAGACCACCGCTACTCGACCACGATCTACACCTTTGGCGAGGTCGAGTGGAGCGTCTCCGACGGACGGCTCATCCCCGCCATGGTACAGCCCGAAAACTGATCCCGGGCTCCCTGCTCCGTCCCCTTTCGTTCCGTTTCTCTTTTCCCCGCCCCGCGGGCGGGGAGAAGAGCCGATCGGAACGACAGCAAAAAAAGCGGCGCACGATTTTCGTGCGCCGCTTTTTTCGTCCTAAAAAGAAAAAAGGCCGGGAGAGCGAAGAGAAAAAGCAAGGAAAAAGGCGGGAGGACCCCCAAGGAGAAAAAAGAAGGCGGCGCGGCGCACTTTTCTGCGGGGCGGCCCGGCCAACGGAAAAAGGCGGCTCGTATCGAGCCGCCTTGTGCGTCGGAGGGCGTTTGGTCTTTCGGGGTCTTTTCGGGGTCACTGTTCGCCGCTGCGTTCGGCAAAGAAGGTGGCCTCGGTGTCGGCGATGGAGAGCGCCACCGCGAGGGGAAACATCTCAAACGCCGCGCCGACGTTGCGGGCGTTGTTCTCCTCCGAAAAGCCCATGTGATAGCGGATGGCAAAGGCCTCGTCGCGGGTGAGCTTCATGTAGCCGGAGATCATGTAGACGGATTTTTCGCCGTGGCCGTAGGGGAGCTGGTCGTTGAACTCATAGTAGGGCACGGTCTTCCAGCGGCCGAACTCGTCCTTGACGTTGCGGGAGCCGACCTTGTAGATATTGACCTTGCACAGGTCGTGGAGCAGGGCGACGATGGCCACCGACTCGCGGGGGAACAGCAGACCGAACTTTTCCCGCACGATGGGGCGGTCCAGATAGTCGGTCAGGCAGTCGTAGACGTTGAGCGAATGGGCGCACAGGCCCCCTCCCACGCGTTGTGGTAGCGGGTGGAGGCCGGAGCGGTAAAGAAGTCGCTGCCCGGTCCGGTCAGCCACTCGAGCAGCTTGTCCGCTCCGTCGCGGTGGATCTCGGTCCGGTAGATGTCGATAAATCTCTCCTGGTTGGTCATAGATGTTCCTCGTTTTCTATTTCATACGGCGCTCGACGGTCTCGCGGGTGGCCAGCGCCCGCTCGCACAGACCGTCAAAGTCCACCTTGGCAAGCTCGGCCTCAAAGGCGTCGGGGCGGGGTTTTGTGTGCGGATGGCGCGGGGTGAAGACCGTACAGCAATCCTCGTAGGGCAAAATGGAGGTCTCAAAGGTATCGATGCGCCGGGCGTAGGCGATGATCTCGCTCTTGTCCAGTCCGACGCAGGGGCGAAAGAGCGGCATCTCCAGCCCCGCGCCGGTGACGGCCATCGACGCGAGCGTCTGGCTGGCCACCTGTCCCAGCGACTCGCCGGTGACCAGCGCCTCGCATCCCTGCTCGCGGGCGCAGGCCTGGGCCAGCCGCATCATAAAGCGGCGGAGCAGCAGGGTAAAATAGTCCTCGTCGCAATCCCGCATCAGGGTCTCCTGTATCTCGGTCAGCGAGATCACGTGCACCCGCAGGCGGCCCGTGTAGACACAGAGCTTGTCGGCCAGGGTCAGGACCTTTTCGCGCGCTTGTTGGCTGGTGTAGGGCGGGGTCTCAAAGTAGACGGCGTCCAGCGCCAGCCCCCGCTTGGCCATCAGATAGCCCGCGACCGGGCTGTCGATGCCGCCCGACAGGAGCAGCATCCCGCGTCCGGACGAGCCGTAGGGCAAGCCGCCCGCGCCGGGCGTCTGTCCGGCGTGCACGTAGGCGCAGCGGTCGCGCACCTCGACCCGGATCTCGGCCTCGGGGTCGTGCAGATCGACCCTGCACCCCGGCACGGAGGCGAGGATCACGCCGCCGACCCGCGCCGCGATCTCGGGCGAGGGGACGGGAAAGGATTTGTCAGATCGTTTGGCGTCTACGCGAAAGCGTCTGACGCCCGCCATCAGCGGCGGCAGATAGTCCCGCGCGCAGGCGAGGATGGCCTCCATGTTCTTTTCGCACTCGGCGGCGCGGACCACGCCGACCAGCCCGAACACCCGGCAGGCCAGTTCGTGCATCCGCGTAAGGTCGCAGGTCTCGTCCTGCGGCTCGATGTAGACGGTGCTCTGGAGCATATAGACGCGAAACCGCCCGCAGGTCTCGGCGCGGCGGCGCAGCGAACGGAGCAGGATGCTCTCAAAGTTCGAGCGGTTGGCGCCTTTGAGGATGGTCTCGCCCAACTTGCAAAGGATGATCTCTTTCATGGATGCGTCCGTTTTGTCCGATCGGCCGCCGGCCTGTTTCGGCGGGCGGCGGGCGGCGCTTTCTTTTTTTTCTTATCTATCCTACCATATCCCGCGCGAAAAAACAAGAGCGGGAATCCGGGCGGACGGACAAAAAGGGAGTGGCGGGGCGGGGGCGCGGAGCGGACAGGGGGCACAAAAGGCCGCGGGTGGCAAAAAAAACGGCGCG
>JAGDBW010000032.1 GCA_017958845.1 Clostridia bacterium
GGATTCTGAACCAATAGCGCCGTTCACGGCGCATTGCGGCCGCGCGGAGCGCGTCGCTTCGCTATTTTTGTGTCGGGCGACTTTCTTTTGCGGAGAACGGGGCGCATGGCGGCGGCCGGTGGTTCTCATCCGGGAGCTACCCCCGCCACCCAAAAAGCCGCCTCAAAAAAGGCGGCCTTTCGGGTGGCTGGGATAGCTGGATTCGAACCAGCGCGATGAGGGAGTCAAAGTCCCTTGCCTTACCACTTGGCTATATCCCAATATGACGTCCCGGCGGACGTTCCGGGCCGGGGACGGTTGCCATTATATCACACCCGCACGCCCCTGTCAAGAAAGCGGGGCGTTTTTTTGCGCCGCCCGGGCGTCCGCTCTTCTGCCGCCGTCGGCCCGCCCATCCAAAACGAACCACCAAAAAAAACAGCCGCCCTCCGGGAGCGGCCGTTTTCGCCTGTTCGTGTCGTTTCAGATCGAGTACTTTTGGCGGTATTCGTTGAACATCCGCTCAAAGTCCTCGCCCTCCGTCTTGACTTCGGAGAGGTAGCGGTGCAGATCCAGCGCGTCGTTCTGCGACATCTCGAGCAGGCACCCGGCGATGTTCGAGCAGTGGTCGGCCACACGCTCAAAGTTGGTCAGCAGGTCGTTGAGCACAAAGCCGTGTTCGATCGAACACTCGTTCTTTTGCAGACGGCGCACGTGATTGAGCTTGATGCGGTCGCGCAGCTCGTCGATCGTCTGCTCCAGCGGTTCCACGCGGCGCGCCATCTCCAGGTCCCTTTCGACAAAGGCGCGGCAGGAGAGATCCAGGATCTCGCGGGTCGCGGCGATCAGCACGCGCAGCTCCCGCTGCGCCTCGTCGGAAAAGGTCAGGTGCTTTTCTCTGAGTTCTTCCGCCGATTCCACGATGTTGACCGAGTGGTCGGAGATGCGCTCCAGGTCCCCGATGGTGTGCAGCAGCATCGTCACTTCGTGGCTGTCGCTGGAGGAGGTGTTGACCGACGAGAGGTTGACCAGATAGGTGCCCAGCGTGTCCTCCATGCGGTCCACCTCGCTCTCGCTCTTCCGGATCTCCTCGGCGCGTTTGGGGTCGTAGGCCGAGAGCATGTCGATCGCGTCAAAGAGCGAGTCGTGCGCGAGCTGCGCCATCGCGCGGGTCAGGCGCGCGGCGCTCTCCACGGCGAGCGTCGGGGTGGCAAACAGACGTTCGTCCAGCACCGTCTTCTGCTCCTCTCCCTTTTTGTCGGAGACGGAGACGGCCGCGAGCTTGGCCAGCTGTTTGGAGAGAGGAAAGAAGAGCGTCACCGACACGGCCTTGACCGCCGTGTGCACGCCCGCCACGCCCCACATGTCGATGGGACGCGCGTAGAGCGGGATGTCCCACGCGGCCGAGCTGATCCAGTACACGGCGAGGAACAGCAGGCCCGACAGGACGTTAAAGTACAGATGAGCCAGCGCCGCCCGCTTGCCGTCCTTGGTCGCGCCGACCGAGGAGAGCAGGGCGGTGACGCAGGTGCCGATGTTCTGACCGAGGATGATCGGGATGGCCAGCCCGTAGGTGATGACCCCCGTCGTGGTCATCGACTGCAGGATACCGACCGAGGCGCCCGACGACTGGACGGCCGCGGTGAGCAGCGTACCGGTCAAAAGGCCCATCAGCGGGTTGTCAAACATCACCAGCACCTGTCGGAAGGACGGATCGTCCTTGAGCCCTCCGACGGAGCCGGACATGAGGTTCATGCCCACCATCAGGACCGAAAAGCCCAGCAGGATATGCGCCAGATCGACTTTTTTGTTGCGTTTGGAAAAGGTCAGCATCCCCACGCCCACGATGGCGAGGATCGGCATCCACGCGTCCGGGGAGGCAAAGCGGACCAGCCCGCCCGACGCGCCCAGGCCCGACAGACCCGTCAGCCAGAAGGTGATGGCGGCGCCCATGTTGGCGCCCAGGATCACGCCGATGGACTGGGAGAGGGTCATCGCCCCCGAGTTGATAAAGCCGACCACCATGACCGTCGTCGCGGAAGAAGACTGCATCACGGCCGTCGCGGCCAGCCCGAGAAAGAAGCCCTTGACCGGGTTGGACGTCATGCGGAACAGGATGCCCTTGAGTCGGTTGCCCGCGCTTCGTTTGAGCGCGCTGCCCATGACGTGCATGCCGTAGAGGAACAGAGACAGGCCGCAGACCAGCGTCAGAATATCAAAAAGATCCATAGTCTATTCCCATCTTGCAAAAGAAAAATCTGCAAAAAACAGCCAAACCCCTCCCCCGACTTCAAAAAAACCATACCGCGTCGGCCGGAGAGGGCGCGCGCCGACACGCGGCCGTCACCCGCGCGGGCGCGGGCGGATACACCGCCCACACAACAGGATAACACACAGTCGCCGCGTATGGGCGGCTTTTTTCATTTTTCATCAAAAAGCGACAAAAAACGCCGCCCCAAAAAGCCAAAGGTCGTCACAGGATGCTCTGCCCGTTGACCTCCAGCCGAAAGGACAGACCGAGAAAGGCGGCGGCCTTGCGGCACATGATCATGCGGGCGAGAAAGATCTCAAAGTAGTCCAGCACCGCGCTGATCCCCGTGTCGATCTGCGTCTCCAGGAGCAGCGACGACCCGTCGTCGGAAAAGGTCAGGTGAGAGCGCTTGACCGAATAGTTGACGCGGTCGTGCATGTCAAAGGTGGTCTTGTCGTGGTTGCGCACGCGGCTGCGGCGCACGTCGGTCTTGTCCGCGAGGATCAGCGCCGCCGAGACGGGGCTGACCGGCTCGCCCGACTCCTCGTCGTGGTTGCCGATGGCCGAGACCACCGTCACGACCTCGTTGGCGGGCATCCCCTTCTCCCGCAGGACGCGAAAGGCCATCACGGCCCCCGTCTGCGCGTGGGCGCTGCGGTTGACCAGATTGCCGATGTCGTGGAGCAGCCCCGCGATGCGGGCCAGCTCCACCGTCCGCTCGTCGTAGCCGAGGCGGGTGAGGATCATCGCGGCGGCGTCCGAGACGCGCGTCACGTGCGCAAAGCTGTGCTCCGTATAACCGATGGCGGCCAGCACGTCGTCCGCGCCGGCGACCAGCGCCCGCACGGACTCGTCGCGGCGCAACAGGTCATAGGTGATCGTCATGTCGTCTCTCTTTCTCGGGTCCGTGGGACGGCCCCGTGTCAAAAAAAGCGGCAAAAAAACAACAAACGGGATCGGCCGAAAAAAGCAAGCACGCAGCGCTCCCGCTCCCCGGCGCGGCCGCGCCGAGCGTCTTTTCAGCGATTGCCCGACCGTTTGGCGGCGCGTCCGGCCGGCCCTTCTTCGACCGTCCGCGGCCCGTCGCCGGCCGTCTCAGCGATTGCCCAGCCGTTCAAAAGCGCGTCCGGCCGGCCCCTCCTCGACCATCCACAGCCCCGCGCACAACCCCGCGAGCAGGATCGACACTAGGAGGTTGGCCAGCGCGCCGGAGAGAAAGATCGACAGGACGATCGTCGCACCGCCAAAGAGCAGAGCGGCGAGAAAGATCACGCCCATCGTCACCATCACCGCGCCCGATTGTTTGACGGCGATGGCCTCGTCCAGCCAGTCCAGCTTGGGCCACAGGACGTTAAACAGCGTACCGGTCAGAGCGGTCAGCAGCACAAACAGCAGCGCCGACGGGACGGCGGTGACGCACTCGACCACCGGACAGCGCAGCGCGATGCAGGCCGAGAGGACAAAGAGGACGGTCGGCCCCCCCGCCACCGCAAAGTGGGCCAGGGTCTTGGCGCGCAGCGCCACGGCGCCCCGCACGGGCATGGTCAGCGCCACCCAGATCTGCTTGCCTTCGATGGAGACGGAGGGGGCGGAGATGAGCGTCATGGACGAGAGGGCAAAGGCCGCCATCACCGCCAAAGCGGAAAAGAAGCCGCCCCGCGCGATCTCGCCAAAGCCCGTCTCTTCGACCGCGGTCAGGATATCTCCGGCCTTGACCGCCACCAGCACCGCCGCCAGGATCATCATAATGATCCCCAGTCCGGCGTTAAAAAGGTAGGTAAAACTGCCGAACAGATGCGCGACCTCCTTTTTGACAAAGGCGCCGAGCGGCGGCGACGTGCGGCTCCTGCCGGCGTCCTTTGCGCGGTCGTAGACCACCTTGTTGTCGTGTTTGCCCTCGGTCGTAATGGACACAAAGGACAGCGACAGCAGCCACACGCACAGGCACGCCGGCGCGACGCAAACCAGCGCAAAGAGCCCGAAAGCCCCCCACGCGCCCTCGCCGATCCCGCGCCCCATCCAAAGAAACGGCAGAGCGTAGCGCAGGCCCCGCGAGACACGGCCGATATTTTCGGCCACGGCCGTAATGGCGTTGCTGAGGTTCATACAGCCGTACATATACAGACCGAAAAAGGCCGTGGCGATGATGGTCTGAAAGAGCGTCTTTTTGCGCACCCGGGCGGTGACCCACGCGAGGACAAAGCCGAGCAGGCACGACAGCGCCACCGCCAGCAGCGGCAGCAGCACCACCGCCAGCAAAAAGAACAGCACCCCGGAAAACGTCGCCCGGACGTACCCCAGCGACACGATCCCGGCGGGCAGGAGGATCGGCAGCTCAAAAAAGAGATCGGAGAGATACAGGAGCATCATCCGCGAGGCGAGGATCTGGCCCGGCCGCAGGGGCATGGAGAGCAAGAGATCGTTGTCCTTGGGATCGTAGAGCTGCCCCTTGGCGATAAACATGCCCGAGATGGTCATCATCCCAAAGGCCATCACGCCGAAAAAGGCAAAGTAAAACCAGCGCAGCGTCGGCTCGGCCAGCGCCGTGGCCCCGATCTCGATCGCAAAGAGGACCATCAGCCCCGAGATGGCGGCCAGCATATAGATGAGCAAAAACGCAAAGAGGATCAGTCCCGCCTTGGAGCGTTGACCGTTGGCCCTCTTCTTGCGGCCCATGGCCAAACCGGAAAAGAGCGCGAGCAGGCGGACCCGCATGAGCAAAAACAGGATCTTCATTCGCCGTCGTCCTTTCCGTCGCCCTCGAGTTCGAGAAAGACCTCTTCCAGCGAGTCCTGCCCCTTGACTTCTTCCATGGTGCCCGAGACGACCAGCTTGCCCTCTTTGATGATGGCGACCTTGTCGCACAGCTTTTCGGCCACCTCCAGCACGTGAGTGGAAAAGAAAATGGCGCCGCCCGCCTCACAGTGCTCGCGCATCATCTGCTTGAGCAGGTGGGAGGCCAGGGGATCCAACCCCACAAACGGCTCGTCCATGAGGATGAGCCTGGGCGCGTGCAGCCACGCGGCGATCACGGCCAGCTTTTGCTTCATGCCGTGCGAGTAGGCCGAGATGGGCTGGGCCAGGTCCCCCGTCAGAGAAAAACGCTCGGCCAGAGCCGAGATCCGCTCCTCCCTTTGGGCGGCCGGCACGCGGTAGACGTCGGCGACAAAGCGCAGATACTTGATCCCGGAGAGAAAGGGATAGAGCGCCGGGTCGTCCGGGATGTAGGCCATGATCTCCTTGCAGGCCAGGGGCTCGCTCTTGATCGACTTTCCGTCGATCTCGATCTCCCCCTCCTCAAAGCCCAGGATACCGGCGCAGGCCTTGAGCGTCGTGGTCTTGCCGGCGCCGTTGTGACCGATAAAGCCGTAGATCTCGCCCGGCGCGATGTGCAGCGTCAGGCGGTCGACCGCGACCTTGTCGCCGTATTTTTTGGAAAAGTCCTTGATCAAAAGCATAACCAACCTCGCAAAGAAAAAA
>JAGDBW010000033.1 GCA_017958845.1 Clostridia bacterium
CCGCCGCCGAGCAATCCGATCGACCGCGCACCCGCCCGCCGGGGCTGTGCCCGCGAGAGCGGAGGACGGTCGCCGGACGCGCCCGGACAGGGGTCTTTGACCGAAGGGACCGACAGCCGGGCGGCCGCAAAGAGGCACGACAAAAACAAAAAAAGGAAAACGACCACAGCAGAAGAGAAGAAACGCCGCCAAGACCGAAGGAAAGGGAGGATATGAGATGGAATTCAACGAAAAATTGATTCGTCTGCGCAAGGCCCGCCGCATGACGCAGGACGAGCTCGCCCGTCAAGTCGGGGTGTCCCGCCAGTCCGTCTACAAATGGGAGTGCGGTCAATCCTATCCCGAGGCCATGAAACTCGTGGCGCTGCGCGAGCTGTTCGACATTTCGATCGACCAGCTGCTGGATCCTGCCTTTGAGGTGGAGGGACCGCTGCGCTATTCGCGCCGCCCCGCCGGCAGCCGCCCCGCGATCGCGAGGAAGGAGAGCGGAGAGCCTCCGGCCGAAAAAGCGGCCGAGCGACCCGCCTTTGACCGTCCGGAGAGCGCACACGCGGCCGAGCCGCCGCACCCCGCGGACACCCACGCTCCGCCCGCCCGCCCGATCGACGAAAGCGAGCCGCAGACGCCGGACCGCGAGAGCCGAAAGGAAAGGAAGCCCGGCTTTTTTGCCCGGATCTTCGGTCGCAGATAAGCCCGCCCGAGAAAAGGCACAAGCTGAGCGAAAAAACCCGCAAAAAAGCAAAACCCCCGGCAGAGAAGTCAAAAAAAGAACCGCAAGCGCCCGCCACGGTCTGACCGGGCAGGGTGCTGTCGGTCGTGCGCGCCGGCAGACCGGCCGGGGCGGACGACAACCAAAGAAAAAACAAGCCGCCGCTCAAAAGGCGCGCGGCCATGTATAAGCGCGGCTCCGCCTGTCAACAATCCACTCGACCGCCCCCCGCGTGGGACGCGTCGGGCAAAGGAGGAGGCCGGCGATGCTGCACGGATGCAAAAAAACCGTCATCCATCTGTCCGAGACGGACAGCGAGATGTTTGACGAAGCATATTTTATTCTGAGAGGCGGGGCAAAGACGCCCCCGCCCGCCGAGCGCGATATGGTCAAAGAAGCCAACCGCCTGCTCGAGCGGGCCAAGACCGAAGGGGATCGCGCGCGCGAGCGCGCGCGACGCAGACGGCTGTACGGCCTGCTCTGTTTTTTGTCGGGCGCGCTCTCCTCGGCCGTGCTGTTTTTGTGTATCCGTTGAAAGAAAGGAATCCTATGCCTGACAAAACCGAAAAGAAACAAAACGACAAACCCGAAACAAAAAAGACGCCCCGCGACGCGACGCGCGCGCAGGGCCCCGCCGGAGGCAAAAAACCGACCCCCGGCGCCAAACCGTCGCCGGCCCAAAAGCCGACCGCCCGCCCCAAACCGACCCAGCGGTCCAACCCGGCGCCGAAAAGCAGACAGACAGGCGGCCCCAAGCCGACCGAAAAACCGAAAAGCGCGCCCGGGACGCCCCGCGCCTCTGCCGTCAGAGTGGGCGACAGGCAGGGCCCGGCGACCCTGCCCCGCGCCGTAAAAGCGGACGCAAAGGCCGCCAAAGGCGCGACCCGTGTCGAAAAAACACGCAAAAAAGCCCCCGCCGAAACGCTCAAGGTCATGATCCTGGGCGGCCTGCAGGAGATCGGCAAGAACATGACGGTCCTCGAGTACGGGCGGGACATCATCGTCATCGACTGCGGCCTCTCCTTTCCCGACGAGGATATGCCCGGCATCGACCTGGTCATCCCGGACGTCTCGTATCTCGAAAAGAACGCGGAGCGGGTCCGCGGGATCCTGCTCACCCACGGGCACGAGGATCACATCGGCGCGCTGCCGTACGTGCTCAAAAACCTCAACGTCCCCGTCTACGGCACACGCCTGACCATGGGCATCGTCCGCGCCAAGCTCGCCGAGGCGGAACTCGGGACGAGACCCGCCCTCTTTACCGTCAGCGCCGGCGACGTGGTGCGGCTGGGCTGCTTTTTGTGTGAGTTCATCCACGTCAACCACTCCATCGCCGACGCCTGCGCCATCGCCGTCGGCACGCCCGTCGGCGTGGTGTTCCACTCCGGAGACTTTAAGCTCGACGTCTCCCCCATCGACGGGCAGATCATGGACCTCGGACGCCTGGCGCGGCTCGGCGACGAGGGGGTGCTGCTCATGCTCTGCGAATCGACCAACGCCGAGCGCCACGGCTTTACGCCCTCCGAGCGCACAGTCGGCTCCTCGCTCGACCAGATCTTTTTGACCAACCGGGACAAGAGGGTGGTCATCGCCACCTTTTCTTCCAACGTGCACCGCGTCCAGCAGGTCATCGACAAGAGCGTCAAATACGGGCGCAAGGTGGCCATCCTCGGCCGCTCGATGGTCAACGTCATCGGCGCGGCGATGGAACTGGGCTACATGGACCTGCCCGACGGGACGCTGATCGACGTCGCGGAGATCAAACGCTATCGCCCCGATCAGCTGACGCTCATCACCACCGGCTCGCAGGGCGAGCCGATGTCGGCGCTCTATCGGCTGGCCTTTGGGGAGCATCCGCAGGTGCGGCTCACGCCCTCCGACATCGTGGTGCTGTCCGCCTCCGCCATCCCCGGCAACGAAAAGTGGGTCGACAAGATCATCAACGCCCTGGTCCGCTGCGGCGTGCGGGTGGTCAACGACCGTGTCTCGGACGTGCACGTGTCCGGCCACGCCTGCAGCGAAGAACTCAAACTCATGCACGCGCTGGTGCGCCCGCGCTTCTTTATGCCCGTCCACGGCGAGGACCGTCACCTCTTTGCGCACAAGGAGATCGCGGAGTTTATGGGGATGACGGCCGACCGCATCTTTCTGCCGGAGTTGGGGCGGGTGCTCGAGGTCACGCCGACGTCGGCCAAGTGGGGCGGCGTCGTCCCGGCCGGCCGGGTACTGATCGACGGCGCCGGCGTGGGCGACGTGGGCAACGTGGTGCTGCGCGACCGCCGGCTGCTCTCCGAGGGCGGCCTGATCGCGGTGGTCGCCGGGATCGACACGACCGCCGGCGAACTGGTCAGCGGCCCCTATATCGTCTCGCGCGGCTACGTGTACGTCAAAGAATCCGGCGACCTGATGGAGGAGGCGCGCTACAAAGCCGCCGAGATCATCGAGCGCTGTCTGCGCCGCAAGTCGACCGATATCGCCCAGCTCAAAAACACCCTCAAAGAGGAGCTGGCCCGCTTCTTCTTTGCCGCCAACAAGCGCAGCCCCGTCGTTCTGCCGCTGGTGCTGCCGCTCTGAGGCGACCTCGGCGCAAGGACCGAAAAGAAGAAAAACCGCCGCCGCTTCCCTGCGTCTCTGTCGCCCTGCGTCTCCACTACCTCGCGTCCCCGCCGCCGAAAGAACGCCGCCCGAAAAGGGAACGCCGCGGCCGAGCGCGCCGCGGAGAACGAGCGGCCGGAGCCGCGCAGGTTCAAACAAAAAACAGACCGCCCGGTCAAACGACGGGCGGTTTTTGTTTTGCTTTTTTGCGGGACGAGCCGGGGCGTCTGTTTTTCGGGCGGCGTGCGGGCCGGGGAGCGGCCGAACGACCGACGGTCAAAAAACGGGGCGGGTACGGCGGGGGTTTCTTGAAAACACGACAAATTTGGCTCTTGAAAGCGGGGCAAGTTTGGCTCTGCCGGACGCTTTCCGGTCGGCGGAGGAGGGCGTCACGACGGCTTTTTCGGCCGCTGCTCGATCCGGGAAGGGAGCGCCTCTGTTCGCCGATCCGTTATTCTTCAAAAAACGCGATGGCGTCCATGTAGTGCTCGGAAAAGGCCGGATGACCGCTCAGCCGTACGGAAACGGCCGAATCGGCCAGACGGCGGATCTCGTCTTTGCGCGCGGGGTCGAGCAGGAGCATCGTCGCGCCGGCGAGGGCGGCGTTTCCGACCACACGGACGCGGTCGGCGATCTCCGCGGGGAGCAGACCCACGTCGACGGCCGACGAGACGGAAAAGTGAGAGCCGAATCCGCCTGCCAGATACAAGCGCTCCACCTCCTCCCATCCGACGCCGGCCGTCTCGAGCAGCGTGGTCATTCCGGCGGCGACGGCGGCTTTGGCCAGCTGGAGCGCCCGCACGTCCTGCGGGGTGAGCGAGAGACCGGGCGCGAGGGTGAGCGGGCCGAGCGTCGCGCCGGAGCCGCTGATGAGCCCCGTTTTGAGAAAGACCGAGATCGCGTCCAGCAAACCCGAGCCGCAGACGCCGCGGGGCGGCGCGCCTCCGACGGTGGCGAGCCGCAGCTCGCCCTGCGACAGCGTGACCCGCGTCACGGCCCCCGGCACGTTGTTCATCCCGCAGGAGATGCCCGCGCCCTCAAAGGCCGGACCGGCCGCGGTGGAGGTGACGTAGAGCTTTCCGTTCCGGAAGAGCGCGATCTCGCCGTTGGTTCCGACGTCGGCGAGCAGCGCGCAGCGGTGGCGGCACAACCCGGAGGACAGGACGGCGCAGGAGACGTCCGCACCCACAAAGGCGTCCATACAGGGCGGCAGATAGGCGGGGACGCCCTCCAGGTCCACGGTCTCGTCAAAGAGCCATCGGGCCGCAAACGGCGCGTGCCCCAGCGCGTCCACCGGCCGACCGCAGAGGAGATGGAGCATGACGGTGTTGCCGGTCACGACGGCCTCCCGCGGCGCGGCGGGGGAGACGCCCGCTTGTCGGCAGGCTTCTTTTTTCATGTCGCGCACCGCCGCGAGCAGCGAGGAGCGCAGGATCTGCGCCTGTCCCTCTGTCGCGGCGCGGATGCGACCCATCACGTCGGCGGCCAGCGTGGTCTGCGGGTTGCGGTCGGAGGCGCGCCCGACCACCTCGCCGGTGGACAGCCGCACGATCTGCAGGGCCAGCGTGGTCGTGCCGATATCCAGCGCCAGCCCGTATCCGTCGTCCGAGCGCGCGCTTGAGAGGCGCCGGGTATAAAACTCGACGTCCATCTCGCCGCTCCCACCGAGGACCAGCCGCGCGTCGCCCAGCAGCCGCGTGCGGCAGCTCAGCCGCCCGCCGGCCCGCTCTTCTTCCGCGGTCGGCGGCGAGAGGTGCACCTCGATCTCCATCCGGCATTTGCCGCACCCGCCACCCACCCCGCAGGGATGCTCGACGGGTATGTCCTGTGCCGAAAGGAGATCAAACCGACGGGGGTTTCCGTCAAAATCGACGTATTTTGTTTTTCCATCCGGAAAGACAACGGTCAAACGCGGCATGACTCACCTCCCGTAGCAGACCAGACCGAAGTAGGTGACGGTGTCCGATCCGTTGATATAGAGCAGATCGGTCTGTCGGGTCGTGCGGTAGACGTCGACGCCGTAGCCCTCCATGGCGGGCATCGGGCCCTGTGGGTGCCGGCAGGGCTGACCGTCGAGGCGCGCGCAGCGCTCACAGAAACAGCACCCGCCGCAGCCGAGGTGCAGCGCGTCGATCCCGCGGGCCCGGAAGAGCGAGCGCAGGGCGTAGGCCGTCGCCTGATGCCGCCGCTTGGCCTCGGTCATACCCTCCAGGTCAAAGCTGTCCTCCAGCTCTCCGATCGTCTGCCACAGGAGCGCGTTTGGATAGAGGGAGAGCGACGCGGCGTTCTCCGGGTCGGGGCGCTCGTAGGGCGGGCAGTTCCAGCACTGCCCGAAGCTGCCGCACCCGTTGCTCCGGCAGACGGCAAAGTAGGCGGGGTCGGTGATGATCTGCGAGGGGGAGAGGCGCGTGGCTTTGGTCGCTCCGCAGGCCAGCGCCGCCGCCACGGGATCAAAGACGTCCATGTGCGTCTCCTTTCGGTCAAAGGATGGGGCCGCATGAGGGGTCAGGCAGGATGCCAAACGACACGGGCAGGGTCAAAGCCGCTACCCGTGTCGAAAAAACGAGGTGTTTGTATTCTTGTGACCGGCGGCGCCGGGTTGCTCACCGGGCGGGGGCCGGTCGGTTTTTGGATCAGTGTTTGTCGGCCAACTCCCGGCAGAACTCCACCGCTTTGTCGGCCGCGCTGGCGGCGTCGCAGCTGTAGGCGTCGGCGCCGATCTGACGGCAAAAGGCCTCGGTGACCGGCGCGCCGCCGACCATGATGCGGACGCGGTCGCGGATGCCGGCGGCCTCGGCGGCGCGCACGACGTCGCCCATCACGCCCATGGTGGTGGTGAGCAGGGCCGAGCAGCAGATGACCGAGCAGTTCTGCTCGATCGCCGTCTGCACGAAGGTCGCGGGCGAGACGTCGGTGCCGAGATCGATGACCTCCAGCCCCTTGCCCTCCATCATCATGCGCACCAGGTTTTTGCCGATGTCGTGCAGGTCTCCCTGCACCGTGCCGATGCAGACGCGGCCCGCCGCCTCCACGCCTTCGGCGGCGAGCAGGGGTTTGAGCAGCGCCATGCCCCGGTTCATGGCGCGGGCGGCGACCAGCACCTCGGGGACAAAGATCTCGTTGTTTTTAAAGCGTTCGCCGACGGCGTTCATGCCGTCGAGCAGCCCTTTTTCCAAAATATCGTACGCGCTGACGCCTTCGTCCAGCGCCTGCGCGACCGCTTCGGTGACGGCTTTGGCTTTGCCGGCCTGAAGAAGCAGGGAGATCTCGTGAAGATCGGTCATGGCGGGTCCTTTCTCGTCCCGGAGGACGGAGGGAAACGATGGTTTGAACGGGCGGGGCGAAAAGCGGGAGAGATGCGAAAAAAGCAGAACAAGCAAAGCAAAAAGAAGGGGAACAGGCAGTCGAACAGCAAAAAAGCGTTTACAAAGAGGACACAGCGCCCCGGTCGGTGCGGGGCGGCGGCTTGACTTTTCGGGGGATGTGCGATATAGTGGATACGGAGCGTATACCGCGGCGTCCCGTCAGTTCGAGTATACTCTATCCAAAAGAAAAATGCAACTGTTTTATCAGATTTGGCAGGGGGGACCGTATGACCGAAAAACAGTTCCGCCGCCCGTGGAAGGGGACGATGACCCGCCGCGAGCGCTTTCTCGCCCAGATGAACTACCGGGCCTTTGACCGCACGGTCAACATGGAGTTCGGCTACTGGGCCGAAAACTACCAAACGTGGGACATCTTTGTCAAAAACGGTGTCAAAAACGAGGCTGAGGCCGATCGGTTCTTCTCGCTTGAGCCGCCGCTGACCGTGCGCGGAAAGACCTGGCTTTGCCCGCCCTTTGAGCGCCGGGTGGTGGAGGATCGCGGCGACAAAGAGGTCATCCTGGACGTCGACGGCCTGTATCTCGAGCGGCCCAAGGACGGCCACTCCACCATCCCCAAGTACCTGCGCTCGTCGGTCGAGACACCCGAGGACTGGAAGAGAGTCAAAGAAGAGCACTTCGACCGCCGCCACCCCGGGCGCGCGATCGACTTTGCGCGGCTGGATCGGCTGTGCGCCGACGACCGCACCGAGGCGGTGGGGGTGTATACCGGCTCCATGATCGGCGACGTGCGCAATCTGCTGACCCTGGAGGGGCTGGCCTATGCCGTCTGCGACTATCCCGATATGGTGGAGGATATGGTGGAGACGGCGTGTCTGTTGGTCGAGGACTGGCTGGACGCGGTCCTGCCGCGCTACCGCTTTGACTACGCCGCGGGGTGGGAGGACATCTGCTGCAAAAACGGGCCGCTGGTCAATATGGACTTTTTCCGTTCGGTGGTCGTGCCGCGCTATCGCCGCATCGGCGACAAACTGCACAAGTACGGCGTCCACCTCTGGTACACCGACTGCGACGGCGACGTGCGCTATCTGATCCCCGACTTTCTCGACGTGGGCATCAACTGCCTCTTTCCCTACGAAGTCAACTCCTGCGTGCATCCGGCGCGCCTGCTCGAGGAGTACGGCGGGGAGCTGCGGCTGATGGGCGGCTTTGACAAGATGCAGATGATCGCCGGCAAGGACGCGATCAAAAGCTATATGAAGAGCATCGAGCCGTGGGTCGCGCGGGGCGGCTATATCCCCTTCTGCGACCATCGCTGTCCGCCCGACGTCACCCCCGAAAACTATCTCTACTATCTCGATCTCAAAGAAGCGACCTTTGGGCTGAAATAAGACCGCCGGCAGGCCGACGCCTCGTCGCGCGACCCCCTCTTTTTTGAAAAGAAAAGAGGGGGTTTTTCTTTTTTTGAAAAAAGACGGCGAAGAACACCCAAAAAGAGCGGCAAAAACCGCCCGCGGCAAAGGCCGCGGGCGCGGATCGAAAAAGGGGAGACAGCCGGGCGCCGGAACAGGGAGAAAACGGCGCGGGGATCAGAGATAGTTGGGCGTGCCGCTCCTGACGTTGGTGACGGCGTCGGCTTCGGCCAGCGGCTGGGGCTTGTAGCCCGGGCGCTTCATGGAGACGACCAGATCGCCGGTGACGTGACGGGCCTCAAAGTAGGTGCCGTTTTCGTCTTTTTTCAGTTCGACTTCGATCTCGGAGGACACCGTGTACTCGTCGATGACGCCGTTGAGGGTAAAGAGCATGTCCTCCTTGCAGTATTCTTCGCCCAGCACGCGCACGGTGGCGTCGCGCAGGCCGTAGAGACCGATGCGGCGGCGGTAGATAAAGCTGACGGGCGGCAGTTCGCGGGCGCTGAGGTACCCGTCCTTCATATCGGAGACAAAGAAGCGGCACTCGCGGTGCTCCGCTTTGGGGAAGCAGTAGGTGGAGCGGCCGTCCTCCAGTTTGGTCTCATAGCCGAGAAAGAGCGGCGCGCCGAGCGGGGTGCCGAGCGACGTTTTGACCGTGGTGCTGGGCAGGTAGGCCGAGAGCATCAGGGCGTTGTTGTTGCGGGAGTAGAGGAGGATCGGCGAGCGCTGGCCGGGATCGCGCTCAAAGGACACGGACCAGCCGAAAGAGGCGAGCGCCTCGAGGGCGAGCAGTTCGCTCGCATAAAACGCCCGCTCGTCCTGCGGGATCAGCAGGCGCTGGGTCGGGACGTAGTCGGAGGAGACGTCGCCGCGCACCCACGCCACGCGGCCGCGCACGGTGGCCAGCGCGTAGTCGCCGGACGACGCCAGCACCTCCGCGCCGTCGGCGACGGTGTTGACGAGGCCCGCGCCGAGCAGAGGATCGTGCTTAAAGACCCCGCGCTCGACCCCGCGCACCGAGACGGGCAGCACGCCCGCGACGCCCTGCCCCGCCCGCCGCAGGCCCGCGACGCGCAGAAAGCGCTCCGACGCGCCGTCGACCGAACCGTAAAAGAGGACCTTTCCGCCCGCCTCGGCGTAGGAGAGGATGCTCTCTTCGTAGTCCGAGCCGGCATCCGGCACGGGAGCAAAGAGGACGGAAGCGGCAAAGCGCGCCTTGTCCGCCGAGGCAAAGTTGTCGGTCGAGACGACCATGGTCAGGGGAAAACCGTGGTTGATCGCTCCGCGCACGAACCAGTCGCCCGCAAACATCCGGCGGATCATGCCGTCGTCGGTCGTGGTGCAGTACTCGCGGAAGGGATAGACCCACACGACCGGCGCGGGGGCGTCGGGGGCGTCTTTGACGGCTTTGAGGATGTGGGGCAGCGACTCGTTGACGCAGTTGTCGGGCATATCGCCCAGGGTGTTGTCGATGGTCAGGATGTTCATGTGCGTGGGGAGGTTGACCTCTCCCGCCTCGTCCAGGCGGGCGCAGGAGAGCGGCATATACAGATCGTGCGGCTGTCCCTGATAGCGGTCGTACCAGGGCGAGTTCATCCACCACGGGTCGTGCAGATAGTAGCGGAAGAGATAGCGTTTGTCCTCCGGCAGGTCGGCGATGCGGGAGAGGTAGCCCATCAGCTCCAGTCCAAAGTCGCCGTCCAGCGCCGCCCACGGGGAGTTGGGCGGCGGCAGGAAGTTGAAGCCGCCGTGGTACATATCGTAGAGCGGCACGCCGTCTTTGGCGTAGTCGATGCCGACCGACATGTTGGTGCCGCGGGTCTCGACGGGAAAGTCGGGGCACTCGGCGCGGAAGTAGCGCCAGAACGAAAAGACGTCGTCGCGCACCTCGGGCAGGGCCGAGACGTCAAACGTCTCACCGTCAAAGACGGCGCCGGTCGTCGACCAGGTCTCGCGGCCAAAGCCGAAGCCGTTGGACAGCCATAGGTAGTCAAAGCCCATCTCGGACAGAAAGATCTGCGCCTGCCGGCCGAGAAACGTGCCGAGCGGCAGCCCCTCCGGGATCCCGTCCGGGAAGCCCGCGTAGGCGTGGTCGTCGGCGTGGAGCGTCGCGTTGGCGTAGATAAAGTTGCCCATCGTGCGGGAGTTGGAGCAGATCTCGGGGTGACGGACGTATTTGAACGACGAGTTGGCAAACTCGGGCCCGGGATCAAAGGTCTCGCCGACGCGGATGGTGTGGCCCTCGCCCAGCGCCGCCTTTCCTTCTTCTTTGAGGATGGCGATGATGCGGCGCAGCGTGCCGTAGGTGATGACCGGCGGGTCCTCGATGTAGCGGTAGGAGCGGGAGTGCAGGCCCTCGCGGCGGGGGTCGCGGTCCTTGTACCACGTGGTCACGCGGGTGTTGGCGGAGCCGGCGTAGCGTCCCCACTCCAGCTCGACCGAGTCGTCCCGGTCATAGTCGAGGATCTCGGAGCCGTCGCCGACCCAGAGCAGGATCGACACGACCGGCACGTGCTTGAGCAGCGGCTTCCAGTGCGCAAAAATCCGGCGGGCGACCGACCGGACGTAGGCGTCGTCGGTCTGCTTGAACGGTTTGAGACTGCATTCCATGGAAAAACACTGAAACATACGCAAAATGCCTCCCGAAAAGATGATGAAAAAAGATGATGAAAAGAGGATGGCAGAAGCAAAGACAGCAGAAACAAAGACAGTAAAAACAAAGAAAGTAAAAACAAAGAAAGTAAAAACAAAGAAAGTAAAAACAAAGAAAGTAAAAACAAAGACAG
>JAGDBW010000034.1 GCA_017958845.1 Clostridia bacterium
CTCCCTGCCCTGCTTTTTTCGCTCCGCCTGTGCGGCGGCTTTCGCCGCCAAATGACAGCAAAGCCGACGGAAAACCGTCGGCTTTGCTGCTTTTTGCGGTATGGTATCTGCCGCTTTCGGTGACGAAAAGCGGGGGTTTGCGCGTAAAAAGGGCGTTTTGGCTGTCTTGGCGGCGTGTTATCGTGCGTCGCTTGGGACAGCGGGCGGGGATCAGAGGTAGGTGACCGAGCGCCAAACGGTCCGCGAGCCGCCGGCGGGAGCGATCAGGACCCCGGACTTTTCGGCAAAGGGGACGTCGGGGGTGCCGGCGGGGTCGGGGAGGTTGAGCCACGGCTCGAGGCAGATCATGTGCGAGTCGCCGGGGTGCCAGACGAGCAGCCGCCCGAAGTCGGGAAAATCCACGCGGGCGACGGGGGCGCCGTCCTTTGTTTCGAGGGTGACCGAGCGGTTTTTTATGCCGTCGAAGATCAGGGTGCGCCCCTCGCGCAGAAAGTCGGCGGGCAGGGGCAGCACGTCGGTCGTGCCGTAGTCGACGCTCTCGCCGGTCAGACAGCCCACGCCGTCGTGGACGAGATGGCGCAGTTCTTCCCTCCCGGGAAAGCGCAGCACGTAGTCGCCGACCGGGCCGTCGAGCGCAAAGGAATCGTGTCCGCCGAGCGAAAACGGCACGTCGCGGTCGGCCGCCCGGACTTCGGTTTTGATCGTCACCGTTTCGGCCGTGAGGGTGTAGGTGACGAGAAAGGTAAAGGCGAAGGGATACGCCCGCCGCGTGTCGGGGGTGTCGGAAAAGGCGAGGGTGACGCTGTCTTCGCTCTCGGCGACCGGCTCAAAGAGCGCGTCGCGGAGAAAGCCGTGGGGCTTGATCGGGTAGGCCGTGCCGTCGACGGTCACGCCGCAGCGCCCGCAGACCGGGAACAGCAGCGGCGCGTGGCGGGACCAGAGACCGTCTTCGTTTTGCCACAGGCGTTCTTTGCCGCGGCAGACGACGCTCGTCATCTCGGCGCCGGTCCGGTCGATCGTGACGACGGTGGTGGCGCTGCGGAGGGTATGGATCATGGTTTTTTCCCTTTCTTTTTTCGGTGGGGTCCGGGGGCGGGGTCCCGGCCGGGAGAGCGCGGAGGCGCGGGACAGGGCGCACGAAAAGGCGCGGTGGGGTGCGAAAAAGAGGAGCGCGGGCGTTATGCGCAAAAAGCCCGACGAGCGGGCTTTTTGCATAGGCGTCCGGAGGGCGCGCTTGTCAGAGGCCGATGGAGGCGAGGTAGCGGCGGGAGATGTAGGCGCATTCCATGGGCGTCAGGCCCTGGCTCGGCCGATCCTGCTCGACGATGACCCAGCCGGCGCCGGCCTTTTCGGCGGCGGCGACGATGGCGGGCATGTTCTGCATGCCGTGGCCGACGCAGCGGAACTCAAAGGCGCGGTTGAACTGTCCGTTGTTTTTGACGCCGATCAGCTCGTACAGGCCCTCGTTGGAGGCGCCGTCGGGACGGAAGAAGTCCTTGAGATGGACGATGGGGGCGCGGCCGCTGTATTTGAGCACGAAGGCGGCGGGGTCCTCTCCCCCCACGTTGACCCAGCAGGTGTCCAGCTCGGTCTGGAGCAGGTCGGCGGGGATGGTCTCGTACATCAGGTCGAGGCCGTACTTTCCGTCTACTTTGACAAACTCGAAGTCGTGGTTGTGGTAGAGCAGCTGCATGCCGTACTTTTTGGCGATCTCGCCGACGCGGCGGATCTTGTCCAGCGTTTCGGCGAACTGCGCGCCGCCCGGACGGCCGGTCTCGCCCATCCACGGCACGGCGATGTAGGGGATGCCGACGGTCTTGTAGAACGAGAAGGTCTCCTCGGGGCGGTCGTACATATCGTCCAGCGGCACGTGGGCGGAGATGGCGACGAGGCCGTTTTCGTCCAGCACTTTTTTGATCTGTGCGGCGGGCAGGCCGTAGCTGCCGGCCAGCTCGACGCCGTCGTAGCCGTACTCTTTGACTTTTTTCATCGCGGAGGCGAAATCCGCGGCCGCGTCTTCTCTGATGGAAAATACCTGCAATCCGACTTTCAGGTTGTTTCCTCTTTTCTTTTTTTGCTTTTTTTTGCGTGTGCGGGGTGGGTCTGCTTCTTTTTTATTATATCCGAACCAAACGGCGTTTGCAAGAGGGGACGGCGATTTTGGAAGAGGGCGGGCGGGGTTTTCGCGGCGGGCTCTGCGGCCCGGTTTTTCGATCCTTTTGGCTCGTTTGGGACGGGGGGCTGTTCTATTTGGGAGCTTGCGGGCATACAATCAAGCGACAAACACAGCGGGAGGGACTTATGACCGAACATACGATCTATGCGGATATCGCCGAGCGGTCCGGCGGCGATATGTATATGGGGGTGGTGGGCCCGGTGCGGGTGGGCAAATCCACCTTTATCCGGCGGTTTCTCGAGGCGGCGGTGCTGCCGCGCATCACCGACCCCTACGACCGCGAGCGCACGCTGGACAGCATGCCGCAGGCCGGCTCGGGCCGCACGGTCATGACGACCGAGCCGAAGTTTGTGCCCGACGAGGCCGTGCGGGTGGAGACGGAGGACAAGACGACCTTTTCCGTGCGGCTGATCGACTGCGTGGGCTATATGGTGCCGCAGGCGCTGGGCGCGGACGAGGAGGGGCAGACCCGTATGGTCAGCACCCCCTGGCGGGAGGAGCCGATGCCCTTTGCCGAAGCGGCGGAGTTCGGGACCCGCAAGGTGATCGAGGAGCACAGCAACGTGGTCTTCTTTGTCACTTGCGACGGCAGTGTCTGCGGTATCCCGCGCGAGGACTATGAGGAGGCGGAGAGGCGGGTGGCGGAACAGCTCAACCGCGTGCGCAAGCCCTATGTGATCATCCTCAACTCCACCCATCCCGCCGATCCCGCGTCGGTGGAGCTGGCGTATGAACTGGAGGCGCGATACGGCGCGCCGGTCGCGCTGGTCAACTGCGCCCAGCTCAACAGCGAGGATATCCGGCATATCATGGAGCTTTTGCTGGCTGAGTTTCCGATCACCGAGGTGCGCTTTGCGCTGCCGGGGTGGCTGAAGCTGCTCGACCCGGCGCATCCCCTGCGGCGCTCGCTCTTTGAGAGCGTCAACAACGCGACCGACGACATCCTCAAGACCGGCGACGTGCGGCCGGTGGTGGAGCGCTTCGGCGCCGGGGAGGACTGCGTCTGGACCCTGCGCGAGCTGGACGCGGGGCGCGGCGTGGCGACGGTCGGCGTGGAGTACGCGCCCGGGGTGTACTATGCGGCTCTGAGCGAGATGACGGGTCTGCCGGTGAGAGACGAGGCGGAGCTGCTGGCGCAGATGAAAGACCTGGCCGCCGTCAAGGCCGCCTATGACAAGGTGCGGGAGGCGCTGGAGGACGTGGCGGCCAAGGGCTACGGGATCGTGCTCCCGGACGTGGAGGAGCTGAAGCTGGAGGAGCCGGAGATCGTGCGGCGCTCGGGCGGCTACGGCGTGCGCCTGCGCGCGTCGGCCCAGTCCATCCACATGATCCGCGCCAACATCGAGACCGAGATCAACCCCGTGGTGGGCACCGAGGCGGAGACGGAGGAGGCGGTGCAGGCCGTGATGCGCGACCTGGAAGAAGACCCGCAGAAGATCTGGGAGAGCCGCCTGTTTGGCAAGAGTCTGTACGAGATGACCACCGAGGGCATCCGCGCCAAGCTGGAGCATATGCCCGAGGAGTCGCGGACAAAGCTGTCCGAGACGCTGGAAAAGATCTTAAACGAAGGCTCGGGCGGACTGATCTGCATCCTGCTCTGAGACAGCCGCGCGGACCGCGACACAAAAACGGCCGGCGACGGGCAAAAGCGAAAAAAGACCTCCGTGTGACGGAGGTCTTTGTTTTTTCGTTTTTGGGCGGGGGGTTTGGCTCTTTTTTTGGTCTTTTGGCGGGCAGGGCTCGCCGATCGCTGTCCTGTCGGGCGGCAGGCGGGCGCTGTCGGCCCGTCACCGGTCGCTCTCGGAGGGGGCGTCGGCGGCGGGGGATCCTGTCCCGGCGCGCTCTATGAGCAGGCGGTCGAGAAAGCGCAGGAAAGCGGCGCGGGTAAAGCGCAGGGGCCGGTTGTTGACGTAGATATAGTCGTAGGGGTAGTTTTCGACCTCGTCGTCGGCGGCGTTGCCGTAGCCGGCGCCGCCCCGCTCGGCGAGAAACCGTTTTCCGCCCCGGATGAGCAACGTCACGGCGCGGCCGCCGGTCGCGGCGACGAACTTTTCGATCTCGCGGGGCTCGCGGATGTGCACGAACATCACCTCGTCCTCGCCCGAAAGAAAGGCGCGGTACTGTTCGGTCAGCCACCGGGTGGGATAGTCGTTGTAGTCCACGGTCAGCTGCTTGAGGTCCGCGAGGAACTTGCGGGAGCGGTCGTCTTTGGCGCCGTCCCAGCCGCAGAGGCGGGCGATCTCCTTGATGGGGGTGATGGACGAGACGTTGCGCACGCGCAGATGGCGCGCGGCCATCTCGACGAGCGTGTCTTTGCCGACGCCGCCGCATCCGTTGATGACGATGACTGTTTTTTGCATGGTGGGCCTGTCTTTCTCGGTCTGTCGCCGCCCGGCGGCTCTTTTTGTTTGCCTTTGCGGCTTGTTCTTTGCCCTTTTATTATACTCCGCGGCGGCGCAAAAGTCAAGGAGCGGGAGCGGGAGAGACGGGTTTCGGCGGAGAGGGGAGAGACGGATAATCGACAGGCGGACGGTGAAAGACGGGCGGCAAAACGGAGGGGGCGGCAGGAGCGGCGTGTCGGTCGATCGGTGGCACGAGGGAGGAGGCAAAACGGCGGTGGGGCGCTTGACAGACGGGCGGCGTTTGCCTATAATCAAAGCGACGGGACTGCCGTCAAAGGAGCTGGTATGGAAAAACGGCGCTTTGGTACCCTGCCCGACGGGCGGGCGATCGACGAATATATCCTGACGGACGGACGCTGCCGCGTGGGCGTTTTGACGCTGGGGGCGATCCTGCACGCCTTTGTCTATGACGGGGTGGATATCGTCGCCGGATTCGACACGCCCGGCGACTATCTCGCCGACGATTCGTATCAGGGGGCGACCGTCGGCCGCGTCTGCAACCGCATCCGCGGCGGGACGTTTGAGATCGACGGGCGGACGGTGGAACTCAGCCGCAACGACGGCGGGATCAACCACCTGCACGGCGGATTTTGCGGCTTTCAGCGCAAGGTGTGGTCGGCCGTCGCCTGCGACGGGGAGAGCGTGACGCTCGAGGTGGTCTCGCCCGACGGCGAGGAGGGCTATCCGGGCAGTCTGACCGCCCGCGTGACCTACCGGCTCGCGGGGGACGCGCTCGGCATCTTCTTTGAGGCCGTGTGCGACCAAAAGACGGCGGTGTCCATGACCAACCACGCCTACTTTCACCTCGGGGGCTACGGAACGGGGGATATCCTCTCCCACACCCTGTGCATCGACGCCGACAGGCGCACCGCCGTGGACGCTTTTCTGACTCCGACAGGCGAGCGGCCGGCGGTGGCGGGGACGGCCTACGACTTTCGCTCCGAGCGGCCGATCGGTCGCCTTTTGGCCGATCCGGGGCGGGGGTTTGACGATAATTTCGTTCTGAACGGCACGAAAAAGGCAACTTTGTTCGGACAGGCGCTGACCGAGGCGGCCTCGCTCTGCTACGGCGGACGGCGGCTGACCCTCTATACCGACCGGCCGTGCGTACAGCTCTACACCGGCGGCTTTCTGACCGGGGGGCCGGCGATGAAGGGCGAGGCGGAAAAGCGCCCGCTCTCGACCGTGTGTCTCGAAGCCCAGACCGAGCCGGACAGCGTGCGGCGCGGAGAGAACCTGCTCGCGCCGGGCGAGGTCTATCGGGCCTGTATCGTCTATTCCCTCTCGCGGGACGAGTAAAAAATGAGAAAAGAAAAACAGCCGCATCCGGTGGGGTGCGGCTGTTTCTTTGCGGGACGAAAGGCGCGGATCTGAAGCGAGGCGTCAGTCGGCGGCGGACTCCCGCGACAGCCAGTCGTCGCGAGTCAGGCAGTATTTGTATACCTGTTCGACCGTGCCGCACCGGGTCGCCATTTCGATCTCGCCGATGCGGCTGAAGCCGCACTTTTCGATCACGCGGCGGCTTTGGTCGTTCCACGAAAAGTGGCCGACGGTCAGATAGTCCCACTTCCATTCGGAAAAACAAAG
>JAGDBW010000001.1 GCA_017958845.1 Clostridia bacterium
GGCGGTCCCAGGTCGTCGCGTCAAAGCCGAGATGCCCGAGCATCGAGCGGCACCGCGCCCGAAAGGTGCGGCCGCCCATCGCCTCAAAGCGGGCGGACAGGCTCCCGTAGCGCGCGGAGAGCGCGGCCGCGCGGTCGTGCTGTCCCGCCTCCGCGGCGCGGCCGATCTCCCGCTCCACCTCGTCCAGCTCCCGCTCGGCGGCGAGCAGTTCCGGAAAGGCCGCCTCGACGTACCCGACCAGCGTCACGTCGGAGAGCGCCCCGAGGCGGGTCGTCTGGTCGAGCAGGCCCACCGTTTTGTCCCGGGCGAGCGAGACGGTCCCCGCGTCCGGTTCGATCTCGCCCGTCACGGCGCGGAGCAGCGTGGTCTTTCCGGCTCCGTTGGAGCCGATGACGCCGACGCGCGCCCCCTCCGGCACCGAAAACGTCACGCCCGAGAACACCGAATGCCCCCCAAAGGAGACCGACAGGTCGGACACACCCAAAATGATCATATACGGCTCCTTTCGGCCGACGGCGCGGCGATATTTTTCTCGTCTATTATACTCCAAAACGCCCGCGCGCGCAACCCGCATTTTGCCCCCGCCCGCGTCCGTCCTCCGCCCCGGCGCCCAAAAAGCGTCGGCGTCTCTCCGTCGTCTCTCCGCCGCCCTTTTGCCGTCTCTCCGCCGCCCTTTTGCCGTCTCTCCGCCGCCCTGTTGCCGTCTCTCCGCCGCCCGCTCAAACGCAGCCGCGCCCCTTTTCCCCTCCTGTCCGCTCGTCCCGACCGCCTGCCGCTCTAATCCGGCGAGACAGCCCGCCCCGCACACACTCAAAAAACAAAGCGGCGCTCGTTTCCTGCGAGACCTCCCGCCCCGCACATACTCAAAAATAACAAAGCGGCGCTCTCCCCGCCGCGCGCCGGTCCGCCTCCGGGGAATGCCGCCTCTCCCCCGCCGTCGGGGCCGGCCTCGACGCCGCCGACCCCTGTGTGGCTGTCGAAAACTAATATTTTTTCACTTTTTTTAAAATTTATGCGAAAAAGGGCTTGACATTTTGAAAAAACGGCGTATAATGAACGTGTTTCTTGAAAAAATATTCAAAATCGAGGCAACATTATGAAAACCATCAAAAACGTATTGTCCGTTCTTTTGTCCCTTCTGATCCTCTCGGCCTGTGTGCTGACGCAGGTCGGCTGCGATGCCGGCGGCGGCGGTTCCGCCGAGCCGAAAGTCAAGCTGATCGACGTCGCCCTGACCGAGGAGGAGTACGCCTACGTCGTCAAAAAAGGCAACGCGACGCTGACCTCCTCCCTCAACGCCTACCTCGCCTCCATCAAGGCCGACGGCACCTTTGACGCGCTGGTCTCCGCCTACTTCAAAGGCCAGGGCGACAAGCACGGCTACCCCGTCGCCACCGGCACGGTGGTCAACGACGAGACCAACCTGGTCGTCGCGACCAACTGCCCGTTTGAGCCCTTTGAGTACATCGGCAACGACGGGCTGGCCTACGGGCTGGACATCGAGATCGCCGCCGGCTACGCCGCGGCGCAGGGCCTGACGCTGATCATCAAGAACATCGGCTTTGACGACATCTTTGCGCAGGTGGACGCGGGCTACGCCGACGTCGGCATGGCGGGCATCACCGTCTCGGAGAGCCGGCTGGAAGTCTACGACTTTTCCGACACGTATTACAACGCCTCCCAAAAGCTGATCGTCGCGGCCTCCTGCACCGACTTTGACGGCGCGGCCGACGCCGACGCCGTGTGCGCCGTGCTCGCCTCTCTGAGCGGAAAGTCCATCGGCTACCAGTTTGGCACGACGGGCGGGATGTATATCGTCGGCGACGACGACTGGGGCTTTGACGGCTATCCCAACATCACGGGCGTCGGCTACGCCACCGCCCAGGACGCGGTCAACGACCTCATCAACGGCAACCTCTACGCCGTGATCGTGGACGAGGCGCCCGCCGCCGCCATCGTCGCGGCCGTCAACAAGTGACGCCTCCCTCCCCCGCCCTGTTTTCGCAAAGCGCCGCGTGACCTTCGCGCGGCGCTTTGCGTCCGCGAGGCGGCCGCCCCCCCGCGACGGCATCCGAGCCGCGCTCCGGGCGCCGCATGTCTCCCTTTTTGTATGCATTTTTGTGAAAGGAGCCGATGATCGTGAACTGGTCGGCCAAATGGAACGTCTTTGAAAAGACCATGGAGAGCGAGTATTTTCGCCGTCTGGTGTGGATGGGCCTGCGCAACACCGTGCTCATCGCGGTGGTCGGGCTGTGTCTCGGGATCCTGATCGGCGGGATGATCGGCGTGATCAAAGCCGCGCCGAAACGGCGGCTCGCCGCCCGTGTCGCCGACCGTATCTGCTCGGCCTACGTAGCGCTGTTCCGCGGGACGCCCATGGTGGTGCAGCTGCTGCTCGCCTACTATGTGCTGCTGCCCGCGCTGGGCGTGCGCGGGGTCGAGGCGGTGCGCGTGGGCATGGCGGTCTTCGGGCTCAACAGCGGCGCCTACGTGTCCGAGCTGATGCGCTCGGGCCTCGGCTCGGTGGACCCCGGGCAGATGGAGGCCGGCCGCGCCGTCGGGCTGTCCTATCTCGCCGCGACCCGCAAGATCGTGCTGCCCCAGGCGTTTCACAACATCCTGCCCGCTTTGGGAAACGAGTTTGTCACCCTCATCAAGGAGACGTCGGTACTCAGCTTTATCACCGTATACGATCTCTATACCGCCTTTGGCACCATCGGCGCCAAAAACTACGAAAAGATGGTGCCCTACCTCGCCATGGCGCTCATCTACATCCTGCTGGTGCTGGCCATCACCCTGCTGGTGCGCCTGGTCGAAAAGCTGACCGGCCGCGGCCGCCGCGCCCACGCGGCGGGACTGTGACCGCACGCCCCCGCAGCACCCCCGCGGATCGACCGCGGCCCAAATAACCGAAAAAGGAAAGCGCCCCCGGCCGACGCCGGGGCCGATACGATCGCTATGACCGACAGGACCGAAAAACCGACCGTGCAGACCGACCCGAAACAAACGCCCGCCCCGGGCGGGACGCCCCCCGTGATCGAGATCAAAGGGCTGTGCAAGACCTATGGAGAGTTGTCCGTGCTGCAAAACGTGGACCTGACCATCCACGCCGGGGACGTGGTGGCCGTCATCGGCCCCTCCGGATCGGGCAAGTCGACGCTGCTGCGCTGTCTCAACCGGCTGGAAGAGCCGGACGGCGGGCAGATCCTCTTTGAGGGGCAGGACGTCCTGACCGCGCGCGACGTCGACGGACTGCGCGCCCGGATGGGGATGGTCTTTCAGCAGTTCAACCTCTTTGACAACATGACGGTGCAGAAAAACATCACCTTCGCCCCCGTCTACCTGCGCAAAAAAGCGGCGCGCCGCGCCGCGCGCAAGCGCGCTTTCCGTTGGGTCGTCCGCCTCTTTGACAAAGGCAGGCCGCCGCTCCCCCCGCCCCCCTCCGCCAAGAGCATCAAAGCCGACGCGGAAGCGCAGGCGCGGGCGCTGCTCGCCCGCACCGGCCTCTCGGACAAAGCCGACGCCTACCCCTCGACCCTCTCGGGCGGACAAAAACAGCGCATCGCCATCCTGCGCGCGCTGGCCATGCGCCCGGCGGTGATGCTCTTTGACGAGCCGACCTCGGCGCTCGACCCCGAGATGGTGGGAGAAGTGCTGGACATGATCCGCGACCTCGCCCGCGAGGGGATGACCATGGTGGTGGTGACCCACGAGATGGGCTTTGCCCGCGAGGTCGCCGGCCGCGTGGTCTTTATGTGTGACGGAAAGATCGAAGAACAAGGCCCGCCCGAGACGATCTTTTCTTCTCCGTCCTCGCCCCGCACCGCGCGTTTTCTCGAGGCGGTACTGCGCTGAACGGCGGAGCGCCGCCGCCGTCCCGCCCACTGCGACCCGCTCCCCCGCCGACTTTGCCCGGATCAAGCGCGCCAGTCCAAACAAAATACGCCCCGGCAGCCAAAAACCCCCGCCTCAAACGAGGCGGGGGCGCACTTTTTTGGGCCACAGAGGCGCTCATGCGGTGTTCTTTGGCCGCGGTGCTTTTGGAGGCCGGCCGTCTTACTGCTGCCGCATGCCGATGTAGCCGGGGATATAGTAGTATTCCACGCCGTAGGGGGGCAGGTCGCGGGGCAGCAGCTTGCGCTCGCAACCGTTCTGCACCTCGCGCACGGCGTAGATGAACTGGTGGTGCGGGCCGCCGCCCTGGGTGCGCAGGAACACAAAGGCCGACGAATCCTCGACCTCGACGCACGGCGTGCCGTCGTCGGTGCCGATGGTCGCGTCGCCGCAGATCACCTCGCCCCGGCTGCCGGAGCGGAAGGTAAAGCCGCGGCCGGCCGGGCCTTCGGTCTTAAAGCCGTAGATCCACATATCGGTCCCCTCCTCGGCCAGACTGTTGTGCGCCGAGCGTTCGGGGTTGTACTGGCGCGCCCAGACGGTCTGGCCGCGGAAGTGGAAGCAGGGGGTCGCGCCGTAGCCGATGCCGCCGAACACACCCATGGTGGAGGCGACGTTCTCCAGCCACACGCGGGAGCCGGGCACAGTGTTGTAGTAAAAGGCGCCGGTCTGCACGTGCACGTCGCTGATCGCCAGATCCCGCCGCGCGCTGTGCCGGATAAAGCGCAGATAGCCGTAGAACTTTTCAAAGACAAAAGCGTCGTCGAGGTACAAAATCCCGTCCGAGTCCTCCTCGATCACAAACAGGCCCTTGTCCTTTTCTTCCGCAAAGGCGGGGTCCAGCACAAAGTCGCAGTACATAAAGTTGACCGCTTTGACCGACGCGGGGATCGGGATCTCGCCGCTGACCTTGTACTGCCCTTCGCCAAAGACGATATACTCCTTGCCCGACTTCATGGCGGCGCGGATGGCGTCGGTGCTGTCGGTCAGCCCGTCGCCCACGGCGCCGTAGTCGTCCACCTCGGCGACGATCGAGCGGTCGCCGTTCCACTCATAGCGGGGCTGGGGTTCTTTGGGTAGTTCCAGATAGGTCTGTTTGACCGGAAAGAGGGCGTAGGGGTGGTCGCAGGAGTTGTACTCCTCCCACGCGCCGTCGCCGCACAGCACCGTCTCGTAGGCGTTGACCACCGCTTGCGAAAAACCCCGGGCGGAAAAATGCCGCAGGTAGGTGCAGGAGCAGCGGGTGGAGACCGCCGTGCCGCCGCGCGGGCCGAGGTGTTCCATCTCGACGTTGACCAGCGACACCGCCGTTTGGTTAAAGGCGTGGACGGCCGTCCCGTAGGTGCGCAGGACGGCGTCGTGCAGACCCACGATGCCCGCCTCGGAGAAGAGCGCGCAGCCGAGGACGTTGTCCATCTCGACCCGCTCAAACGCGCGGGAGTGGCCGTTGCCGGTCGAGTAGATGCCGTAGGTAAAGCCGTCGATCTTGAGGTTGTACGTATAGTTTTCCTGACACAGGTCCATCATCAGCGCCGCGTAGCCGCGGTGGGCGGGGTCGGAGGAGCGGATGGTGACGTTCATGATCTTGCCGGTATTGGCCGAATGGAAGCGCAGGCCGACCGCGCCGGGGTTGCCCGAGCCGGTATCGAGCGTGATGTTCTCAAAGGAGTTCATCATGTTGACGTTGGAGCCGTTGGTCCGGCAAAAACTCACCATCGGGCGGCACTCCCCGTGGCGGAACAGCCGGCAGTTGTCGGCGAGGTGAATGGTGACCCGGTCCTCCGCTTCGCCCAAAAAGTGAATGAAGCGGTTGAGGTCCGAGCTGGGTTTGTCGTTGATCAGATTGACCAGATTGTCCAGCGAATAAGTGACGGTGTCGGAGATCAGATACGTCCCGGCCGGAAAGTAGAGGATGCGCGCCGGGGGCGGATCTTCGGGAAAGATGACCGTGGGCACGCCGCCCATCTTGCGGTTTTCAAAACCGATGCGGAAGTTGTCGCGCGGGTCGTCGAGAAGTTTTTGCCGGATCTTCCGCACCCCTTCGACCTCCCGTGCGAGGATATCGTCGAGAGCCCGGCACAGCGCCTCGGTGCAGTCCTCCCGGCCCGTCGGGTCGGCCGAATAGGGGGGTTTTGTCACATCGACGACGATCTTGTTCTTTTCGCTGATATACAGCATGGCGTCCTCCGTCCCCGCTCCGCTCCCGTCGAGCGGGCGTATCGTATTCTTTTTTTCATTGTACCACATCCGCGCGCACAAAACAACCGCGCCGACGCTTTTTTTGTCCGGCCGTCGGCGCGGCGTTTTTTTTGCTTTTTTTCGTATTTTTTTAAAAAAACCGTTGCCCGCGCCCGCCAAAAATGCTAAAATGAAAACAGAACATTTCAAAAAAACACGAAAGGAGTCCCGTCATGGCTGCCAAAAACGATTACTTTGGTCTCCCGTACATCGTCTCCCTGATCCTCGCCTTCTTTTTCGGTCCTATTTTGGGTATTATCGTTCGCTTTATGGAAGGCAAGATGGTGGCCGGTATCGTCCGTCTGATCGTCACCATCACCGGCGTCGGCGCTATCGTCCTGTGGATCATCGACTTTGTCTGCATGATCATCAAAAAATCCATCTGGCGCGCCCTTTGATCCCAAAGGGCAAAAAAACCGCTGCCCGAGGCAGCGGTTTTTTGCTTTGTTCTCTCCCCGCAGCGGGGACGCACGGCAAA
>JAGDBW010000035.1 GCA_017958845.1 Clostridia bacterium
GGTGTGCAGCGGCACGCCCGTGTCGTTGAGATGAAAGTTGCTGTCATAGAACAGCGCCTCCCGCATCACAAAGTCGGCGGGCGAGCCGACGACGGGACAGTCGAGCCGCTCATCGAGAAACGCGAGCAGCCGCGCCGAGAGCCACGCGAGGGGGTCCGCCTCGCCCTGTGGGACGGAGGAGAGGTCCAGCGACGGCGCGTTGACGGGGCAGAAGGTGTAGTAGACGTCCGCTCCTTTTTTGCGGGCGGCTTTGATATAGTCGTTGAGATAGGCGACAAAGTCCTCGCTGTAGATCGAGGGGGAGAGATCCACGGTCTTTTGGCTGTCATAGCCGCCGGTCATGGTGTTTTCGGGGCGCAGGCCGGCTTTGATATCGCCGTAGTCGTTAAAGCTGGCGGAATTGTAGATGCCGGCGGGGTCGGGCGCGCCCTCTTTCAGATACTTCCATTTGTCGGCGGTGTGCTGCCACACGCCGCCCCACACGCTCTCAAAGTCGCCGCCGTCGATCGAAAAGAGCATGGACGGGCGGTCGTCGAGGGCTTTGAGCGCCGAGGCGCCGTTGAAGAACAGGGAGAGCGTCTGCGCGTCCAGCTCCGGCGCCAAAAGCACCACGTCGCCGCGGCGCAGCTGCCTCGCGGACAGATCCAGCATGATCTTGGTCCCCAGGTCGGCATAGAGGCCGAAGTTGACGACCGGCATACCGAGCAGCTCTTCCAGAAGCGCCGAATCGTAGCCAAAGGCGACCGAAGAGCCGCCGACGATGACCAGGCGCGGGCCGTCGACGTCTCTGAGCCGCTCGTACTTTTCGTCCAGCTCACCGAAAAAGGTGCGGCTGTACTGAGAGGGCAGAAACGCCAGGGTGACGATCATGGGCAGGGCGACCGAGACGCAGAGAAGGAAAACGCCGACGGAAAGCAATATCTTTTTGATCACGGCTGTTCTCCTTTCAGAATTGGAAGTAGATAAAGGTGCTGGTCAGGTCGTTTTTCATCAGCCACGTCCAGGCAAAGAAGACCGCCCAGACAGCGAGGATAAACACGCCCTGTCTCGCCGGGGCCGCGGTGGCGTCCGGCTCGTCGCCGTGCGGCACCACGCGGTCGAGCAGGACCAGCCACACGACGGAAGCCGCCGTGAGCAGCCCGCCCGAGAGGGTCATGCCCAGCGTGCCGAAGACCTCGCCGAGCCCGTGCCGCCAGGCGTCGGGCGAAAAGAGCACGCGCAAAAGCAGGATCATGTCGGCGGTGGAGTTGGCGCGGAAGAAGAGCCACGCAAAGGTCACCAGCACAAAGGTCAGGATCGTGCGGACGACCCCCACGGCCTTTCCTTTGGGGTCGAGGCGACAGCGGCTGAGCAGCCGGTCGCGCGCCGGCAGGGTCAGGATGCCGACGATCTGGTAGACGGCGTGCAGGCCGCCCCAGATCACAAACGTCCAGGCCGCGCCGTGCCACAGGCCGGAGATGAGAAAGACGATGGCGACGTTGCGCAGGTGTTTCCATCTGGCGCACCGGCTGCCCCCCAAGGGAAAATAGATGTAATCGCGGAACCAGGTGGAGAGACTGATGTGCCAGCGCCCCCAGAACTCGCGCACGGTCCGGGCGATATAGGGGTGGTCAAAGTTCTTCATCAGCCGGATGCCCATGAGCCGCGCACAGCCGATGGCGATGTCGGTATAGCCCGAAAAGTCGCAGTAGATCTGCACCGAAAAGAGCAGCGTGGCCAGCACCACCGCGAGGGCGGGCAGGTCCGCGATGTCCCCGCCGTTGTAGACGCGGTTGACGTAGACGGAGATCAGGTCGGCGACGGCGATTTTTTTGAAGAATCCGAGCGCGATCTTGTGCAGGCCCCGGCGCACGTCGTCGCCGCCGACGGGCAAAAACTCTTTGAGCTGCGGCAGGAGGTTGCCCGGCCGCTCGATCGGACCGGCGACCAGCTGCGGAAAGAAGGACACAAAGAGCGCGTAGTAGCCGAAGTGCCGCTCGGTTTTGATGGAGCCGCGGTAGACGTCGATGGCGTAGGAGAGCGTCTGAAAGGTGTAGAACGAGATGCCCACCGGCAGCAGCACGCCCTCGATGTACCAGCCGGGATCATGGCCGAACCAGCCGGCGATCGAGGAGGCGGTGCCGAGGATAAAGTTGACGTACTTAAAGTAAAAGAGCACGCCCAGCGACGCGACGAGGGTCAGGATGAGGCACAGGTTTTTCTGCGCTTTGGCGCGGCGGATCAGGGCATGATCCGGCTCGCCCTCCTCGGCGGCTTTGGCGAGTTTGAGATTGATGTTCTCGATGGCGAGCGAGCACAGCCACGACACGAGGGTGGTAAAGCGGATGAGCCCCACCAGCTTCCACTGGCTGTACATATAAAAGAAGTAGCTGGCCGCGAGCAGAAAGACCCAGGCCATGTTGCGGCCGACCTTGCCGCCGATGCGGCGGCACAGCCAATAGCCCGCCAGGACGACGGGATAAAAGAGCAAAAAGACGAGCGAGTTGAACGTCATGCTTCTTTCCCTCCTTTCCCGTCAGCCGCGGGGGCGGTTTTTTCGGCGGTTTCTTCGGCGGCGGGGGCGTCTGCGCGCCCGCCCTCGGAGGGTGCGGTTTCTTTTGTTTGCGCGGAGGCGTCGGCAGGGGCTTCGCTGTCGTCCGACGGGGCGTCGGGCGCGTTTGTCTGCGCGTCGGCGGGCGTCTCAGCCGCGGGGGCGGCTTCTGCGCCGGCGGGGGCTTCGTTTTGGCCGTTGGCCAAAGGCGCGGCGGTCCCGGCCGGCTCATCGGCGGGCGCGCGCGACAGGCGGGCGGCCAGCATACCGAGCGCCGTGCCCACCACGCCGGAGCACACGACCGTGAGCAGCGCCGTCTCCAGCTCCGCCCCGAGGGCGAGCAGCCGGATCTCGACCGGCAGATGAGCGAGGAGCAGCGCCGCGTAGCCAAAGGGCA
>JAGDBW010000036.1 GCA_017958845.1 Clostridia bacterium
AGGAGCAGCGCCGCCGTCCGGCGGCGCGAAAAGAGCGCCGCGGCGATCCCGCGCACGCCTCCCTCGCGGGGCGCGCCGCAGGCGAGCCACGTGCACAAGCACGCCGCGGCGAACGAACAAAAGAGCAGCAAGAGCAGATTGAACATAAAAACGGTTTCCTCGTCGGCGCGGCTCGAACGCCGCGTCGGGTCGTACTATGATAAACAGCCGCAAGGACCGGCGGAGCCGCGCCGGTCGCCCCGGCGGCTCGTCCCGCGGGGGCGCGACCGGGCTTTTCTTTGCGCT
Source organism: Clostridia bacterium (assembly GCA_017958845.1). GTDB lineage: Bacteria > Bacillota > Clostridia > Oscillospirales > CAG-272 > UBA1740. The sequence goes on from JAGDBW010000036.1 coordinate 286, forward strand.
TTTTCCGGGTGTTTTTTGGGGGTGGTTTTTCTGTTTTTCTCTTCGGTTTTTTCTTTCGTTTTCTTGGATCGGACATCTCGATTATACCATACTATTTTTGTTTGTCAATGCGCGGCGCCCGCGGGCGCGGGCGGGACTACGTTTGTCTTTGGGGGAGGTCGGGTCAAAGGTTCTGACGCAGGGGCGCCTGCCGCGCGCCGGTCACCCGCCGTCGGCCGAAAAACAAAAAAGCACGCCGGAGCGTGCTTTTTTGGTCCGGCGTGCGGGCTGTGCGGCGGCTCAGAGCGCGGCGAACTCGTCCAGCGCGTCGGAAAAGGACTTGATCGCCGCGTCGAAAGGCGCCCGTCCGGTCAGATCGACCCCGGCGAGTTTCAGGAGTTCGACCGGGCTGTCGCTGCCGCCGGAGGAGAGAAAGCCAAAGTAGTCGCGCACGGCCGCCTCGCCCAGCCGCTCGATGCGGTCGACGATGGCCACGGCGGAGATGATGCCGGTGGCGTACTTGTAGACGTAAAAGGCGGTATAAAAGTGCGGGATGCGCGCCCACTCGTAGGCGATCTCGGGGTCGGAGACGACCGAGCGGCCGTAGTAGCGGCGGTTGAGATCATAGTAGACTTTGCAGAGCGCTTCGGCTGTCAGCGGCTGCCCTTTTTCGGCCATGTCGTGGGCGACGGCCTCAAACTCGGCAAACTGAGTCTGGCGGAACATCGTGCCCTTGAGCGTGTCCATATAGTAGGAGAGCAGGTACTTGCGCAGCGCCCGGTCGTCGGTGGTGCGGAGCAGGTGGCGGAGCAGCAGGATCTCGTTGACCGTGCTGGCGACCTCGGCGACAAAGATGCGGTAGTCGGCCTTTTCCTGCGGCTGAGCGTGGGAGGAAAACCAGGTGTGCATCGCGTGCCCCAGTTCGTGCGCGATGGTAAAGACGTCGGAGGTGCAGGGGTGATAGTTGAGCAGGACGTAGGGGTGCGGCGCGCCGTAGGCGCCGGTCGAGTAGGCGCCGCTGCGCTTTCCTTCTGTCTCCTCGACGTCGATCCAGCCCTCGTCGTGGGCTTTTTGGAGCAGCTGTCCGTACTCTTTTCCGAGCGGAGCGAGGCCCTCTTTGACCAGCGCAAAGGCCTGTTCGTAGTCGAGTCGGAGCTCGGCGTCGGGCACGACGGCGGTGTAGAGATCGTACATGTGCTGGGAGGAGAGCCCGCTCATCTTTTTGCGCACGGTGTAGTAGCGGTGGAGCGCCGGCAGACCGCGGTGGACGGCGGCGATGAGGTGGCGGTAGACGCTCTCGTCCACGTCCTCGCGGTCCAGCGCGGCCGCGAGCGCCGAGGGGTACCGGTGCGCGCGGGCGGAAAAGACGTCGGCGTCCACCTGCCCCGCGTAGGCGGCGGTGATGGTGTTGGCCAGGCGGATAAACTCGGCATAAAAGGCCTTGAACGTCCGGCGGCGCACGCCGCGGTCGGTCGAGCGGAGCATCTGTCCGTAGACGCCGTGGGTGACGGTGACGGGCTTTCCGTTTTCGTCCTTGACCGTCGGAAACGGAAAGTCGGCGTTGTTGAGCATGGAAAAGACCTGCCGGCAGCCGGAGAGCGCGCTGCCCGCCATGGAGAGGGTCTGTTCGGTCTCGCGGGAGAGGGTGTGGGGCTTGCTCGCCGCCGCGCGGCGCAGCGTATAGTCAAACTCCGAGAGCGCCGGGTCGGCGGCGAGAGCGGCCAGCACGGCGTCGTCGAGCGAGGTCAGCTCCGGCCCGATCCAGGCCACCGCCGACGAAAAGCGGGTCGCGAGAAACCGCGCGCGGCTGTAGAGCGCCGTGTTGTCCGAGCGGCGGGTGTCCTCGTCGTGCTTCATGGAGGCGTAGACGTAGAGCCGCTCCAACTTTTCGGCCGCGGCGTTGACGGCCCGCATACAGGCGAGGTAGCCGTCGGCGGTGCCGAGCGTGCCCTCAAAGGCCGAAAAGTCCAGCGACGCCTCGACGTCGGCATAGCAGGCCTCCCATGCCTCGGGGGTGGAAAAGAGGTCTTCGAGCCGCCATTTGCGGGAGGCGGGCACGGTGTTGCGATCGATGGCCATAGATGTATATCTCCTGTCTAAGAAAATCAAAAACGATCGCCGCTCGGGCGGCGGGTCCGTCGGAGCGGCTGTCCGGTGCGGGCGGGGTCAGGAGGCGGGCGTCGTCACCCGCACCAGCAGCTTTTCGATCTGCTCGTAGGCGTCGGCGTACACGCTCTTGACGTAGAGGTCGGTCGCCCGGCACTCGTCGAGCGCCCGGCGGCAGGCGGCGTCGCCCATGCGGCGCGCGCCGCGGACGTAGAGCCCCGCCTTGTAGCTGTGCATCCGGAGGGCGGCGGCCAGGTCCTCCCGGCTCTTGCCCTCGGCGAGCAGCGCCGAGACGGCGCACAGATCGCAAAAGAAGCGCGACAGCTGCCCCAGCACCAGCGTCGGCTCGACGCGGCGGCGGCGCAGTTCGTCCATCGCGCGAAAAGCCCCGGCGACGTCGCCCGCGAGCAGGGCGTTGGTCAGGGCAAAGGCGTCGTTTTCTGCGTAGGCGGAGCAGACCCTGTCCACGTCCTCGACCGACGCCGTGTCGCGGCCGGCAAAGCGGATATAGCAGACCAGCTTGTCGATCTCGGCGTCGAGATGTTCCATGGAGCGGCCGCAGCGCGACAGCAGCGCGCGGCAGACGTCGGCGCCGGCCCGCACGCCCCCGTGGGCAAAGTGACGCGCCATCCACCCTAGCAGCGGCCCCTCCTCGCTCTTGTCAAAGCGCACGATCTCGCAGCGCTCCGACAGGCGGCGCACGCCCTCGCCCGGCCGCTTGTCCGTCCCGGGGACAAAATCCGCGGCTCCGCAGATGAGCAGCAGCACCGTCTGCGGGCACTCGTCCGCGACGGCGGCGCAGAGTCGGGCCAGCGCCTCTTTTTCGTCGGCGCGCAGGCTTTCGTAGGGCAGATGGTTCCACTCGACCAGCCGCCGCTCGCCCGAAAAGGGGGCGGCTTTGGCCGCGTCCAGCACGTCGGCGACAGACACGTCCGAGCCGTCAAAGACCGCGTGGTCAAAGGCCGCAAAGGCCCCGTCGCCCAGCACGGCCGCGCGGATATCGTCGCGAAAGCGGCGTTTGAGATAGTCCTCCTCGCCGCAAAACAAATAGCACCCGCCGAGTTCTCGTCGGGCGATCCGGTTTTTCAGCTGGGTCTGTTCCATCGGCGGCCTCCTTTGTTTTTTTCGGGAGAAAGAAAAGAGACAGGCAGGCGCCGCCAAAGCGAGCCGCCCGCCTGTCCCGAGCGTCAACCTTTGCCTTTGGCGCGGCGGTTGTATTCGGAGACGGGGTTGACAAAGTTGCGCCAGTCGAGCGCGCCGCTCTCCAGCGCCATGACCAGGACCTCGGCGGTGGCGATGTTGGTGGCGACGGGCACGTTGCGGATGTCGCACATGCGCAAAAGTTCCATATCGTTTTGGATATAGGGGTCGTCGGGCGACGTATCGCGGAAGTAGAAGAGCAGGTCGATCTCGTTGAGCGAGATGCGGGAGGCCAGCTGTTCGGCGCCGCCGATGCTGCCGCTGAGCATAAACTCGATGTCCAGGCCCGTGGCTTCTTGTATATATTTGCCGGTGATGCTGGTGGCATAGAGATGATGGCGGCTCAGGATCCCGCAGTAGGCGATGCAGAACTGGGCCATCAATTCTTTTTTGGTGTCATCGGCAATGATCGCGATTTCCATGTGTGTTTCCTTTCTCATATCGGGGGTCATCGGAGGATCTGTCGGCGGTTGACGCCGCGCCAGTCGGTCAGCAGCGGCACCCGTCTGCCCGCCAGACGGCAGGCGATGTTGCGCAGAGCCGCCACCGTGTTGGGGCGGGCGGCTTCTTTGGCCATTTTGCCCTGCGCCTGCGCTTGGGCCATATCGGGGTCGAGCGGCACCACGCCGATCAGCCGCAGGCCCGAGAGGTCGATCATCTCGGAGAGCGTGAGCGAAGAGACCGCGTCGGGGTCGAGGCGGTTGACCGTCAGGCGGGGTCGCGGGGCTCCCATGCGCGACAGCGACACGCCGCACTGTTCTGCCGCCCGCACCGACAGCGCGTCGGGGGTGGTGACGACCAGCGTGTCCGTCACGGTCGCGGCCAGCGGCGGCGCCGTGCGGTCGGGCGCGTGGGTATCGAGCAGGATGCAGTCCGCGCCGAGCGCCTGAGCGGCCCGGCTCATCAAGGCGTCTGCAGAAGCCGCCGACAGCGCAAAAGCGGGGTCGACGCACCCGGCGAGCAAAAACATGTTGTCCGACTGGGGCAGCGGGACGACCGCGCGCTCGACGCTCACCCGGCCGCAGACGACGTCGGACACGTCATAGAGCGCCGCGTCCTCGACGCCCATCATCATATCCAGCGTCCGACAGCTCACGTCCAGATCCACCAGCAGCACCCGCTGTCCCATGGAGGCATAGGCGCGGCCGAGGTTGACGGTGAGGGTGGACTTTCCCACCCCGCCCTTGGCGGAGACGATC
>JAGDBW010000037.1 GCA_017958845.1 Clostridia bacterium
AGGGTCGCGACCGCCGCCATCCAGAAGATCGCGCCCGCGCCGCCGACCGCGACGGCCAGCGCCACCCCCGCGATGTTCCCCACCCCGAGCGTGCCGCCCAGCGCCATGCACAGAGCGCGGAACGTCTCGCCGCGCGCGCTCCGCTCACATCGCCAAAGACGCAGGACGTCGCGCGGCCGCGTCCACAGACGCCGCCCCGGTCCGCACCAGAGGAACGCCCCCGCGCCGATCAAGAGAAAAGTGACGGCCGGCCCCGCCGCCCATCGGTTGATCCATTCCGCCGCGCGCATCTTTCGCCCTTTCTCCCGCCGCCGACGGGCGTCGCCGCCCGGGCGCGGCCGGTTGGTCTTTTTTTGTTTTTCTTTCCTTTCACCTTATGCGCCGCGCGCCGCCCGTACCACAAAAAACGCCCCGCATCTGCGGGGCGGACGCTGTGCGGGCGGGGCGGACAGGAGGCGCGTCAGGCAAAAACGGTCGTCCGGAAAAACAAAAAAAGAGCCGGACGTTTTTGTCCGGCTCCCGGCGGCGTCGGACGCCGGGATCAATCGAACGGATACCACGCGGAAAAATACGTGTCGAGGAACAGCGACCAGTCGGCGAGGGTCTCCTTCAGCCGGTCGGCCTCCTTGCCGTTCGTGTAGATCCCGAAAAACGCGACGAGGCGTTTTTGGTCATGGAAGACCACCCGCTTGAACGCGGTCGGATAATCGTCGCCGTGGTAGCTCTCGCTTTTGTCCCTCGCGCCGTAAAAGTCGTAGAAGAGATAGCCTCCGTACTCCATCGGCGGCTCGTCGCCGAAGCATCTGCATCTGCCCGTACAGTAGGCCTTTGCCTGCCGGTACGCTTCGTCGTCGGCATAGACGAACCAGTACAGCGCGCGGTCCAGGACGTTGCGGCAATAACCGGTTTCGTCATAACTGTAAAAATAGTCGTATCCGGCGCAGGAAAAATCGTCTCTGAACGGCTTCATATCGCCGAAACAGTCGATCTCAAACGGAGAGTTGTAATCTCCGTAGTAGCGGACGTTTCCGAAGCCGTGCGCGTTGTAATGGTAGGGTATCCCGCAGGAGCACAGAGGCGAGAGGGCGAGGGAAAGCAGGATCGGTATCAGCAGACGGAGGATCCTTTTCATACGTGCTCCTTTCGCTTTTTCGCGCCGTCGCGGAACGGGCTGCCCGCCCGGCTCGCGGGGAGCGGCGGGGGGTTTTTTGTCTTTTCGGCTTTTCGGGCCGGTTTCGTTATTGGAAGATGAAGATGAAGGGGTACACGTCCTGGCCGCCGTCGATGGTGTAGAGCTCCAGCGCGGGGCAGACGCGGCGCACGGTCTCGGTCATGGCCGAGCTCCCCGCCTCGGTCGCCTCGGCGCCGCAGAGCAGGATGCACACGCTCTTGCCGGTCAGGTCCAGCTGTCCCAGCATCCGCTCGGCACAGCCGAGCGCGTCGGGGGCGGCGCAGAGGATCTGCTTTTCACAGACGGCGATGACGTCGCCGGCCCGGACCGACACGCCCGAGAGGTGACTCTCGCGGACGGCCGGACAGAGCGACACCGTCTCCACCCCCTGCATGGCGTCCCGCATCTGCGCAAACACGACGTCGACGGAGCCGGCCTCGGGGTCGAACATGGAGAGCGCCGCGTAGCCGTCGCCGAGCGTCCTGCTCGGCAGGACCAGCACCTCCGCCCCCTCCCAGAGGCGGGCGGCCTGCTCGGCGGCGAGGATGACGTTTCCGTTGTTGGGCAGGACGATGAGCACCTCCGCGTTGACGCGGGCGAACGCGTGCAAAAAGTCGTCGGAAGAAGGGTTGTTGGTCTGTCCGCCCTCCACGATCTCGTCCGCGCCGAGCTGACGGAAGGTCTCGCACACGCCCGCGCCGCTCGCGACGGCGACGATCCCGATCTGTTTGGGCGGGGCGGCGGGTTTTGGCTGTTGGTCCCCGGAGGGGCGGGCAAAGACGCTCTCGCTGTGCTGGAGCATCATGTTTTCGATCTTGACGGTCAGAAACTCGCCGAACCGCTGGCAATAGTCGAGCACCCGGCCGGGCGTCCTGGTGTGGACGTGGATCTTGACGACGGTGCCGGTGCGAAAGGCGACGATGGAGTCGCCGACGCCCGACAAAAAGTCGGTCAGGGCCTCCGTGTCAAAGCGCTCGGGGTCGCCTTTGTCGCTGCGGAGCCGCAGCAGGACCTCGGTGCAATAGCCGAAGAGCATCTCGGTATCGGGTCCGAACTTGTCGAGGTCGACGGCGGCGGCGGCCGGAGCCGGGACGAAGTCGTCCCGGACGGTCTCTCCGTGCAGGACCCGCTCCATGCCGTCCAGCACGTAGTCGTAGCCGACGCCGCCGCTGTCCAGCACGCCTGCTTCTTTGAGTACGGGCAAGAGGTCCGGGGTGCGGGTCAGCGACGCGCGCAGCTCCCGGTGATAGTCGGCAAAGAAATCCTCGACAGTGCTCTCGTCGGTCAGGTGCGAGGCGGCGTAGGCGGCGGCCTCGCGCGCGACGGTCAGAATGGTCCCCTCGGTGGGGGTCATGACGGCCCGGTAGGCCTTTTCGACCCCGCGGTCAAAGGCCGCCGACAGCTGGCGCACGTCGGCCGTCTCCAGCCCCGACAGCCCCTCGGCCATGCCGGCAAAGAGCTGGGAGAGGATGACGCCAGAGTTGCCTCTTGCGCCGAGCAGCATCCCGCCGGCGAGGCGCTCGGACACCTCGTCCAGCCGCTCGGACGGACGGTCCGAGAGCGCGTGGACGCCCGCCTCGAGGGTCATGCTCATGTTGTCTCCCGTGTCGCCGTCGGGGATGGGAAACACGTTCATATCGTTGATCTGCGCGGCGTTGGCACGCAGTCGCGCGGCGCCTCCGCGCACCATATCGGCAAAGAGCGCGCCGCTGACAAGCTGACTGTTCATAGGTCGGGATTTCCTTTCGGAAAAGATGGTGGTTTTTGATACATGCGGAAAAGCGGAACGGCAGGAGGCGTCTCAGCGCGGGAGCTCCCCCGCGTAGCCGAACACGGCCACGGCCCCGGGTCCGACGATGGAACCCGCGACGGGTCCGACGGACTGCACGCGCACGGTCGCCGACGGCAGCCGCTGACGCAGCATGGCCGCGACGGCCTCCGCCTCCCTCTCGCAGTCGGCGTGAGCGACGTAAAACGTCCCGGTCGTGCCCGGCTCGACGGCCTGCGCCGTCCGACGCACCAGCGCCTGCAGAGCGCTCACGCGTCTCCTGACCGTCTCGGCGACGCACGGGCGGCCGTGCGGATCGGCGACGAGGATCGGCCGGCGGTCGAGCAGCGCGCCCCAAAAAGCGCGCGCCGCTCCGACGTGTCCCGCGCGGAGCAGGTAGCGGTATTTGTCGGTCGTAACAAACTGAAAAAAGCGATCGCGGTTTTCTTCGATGTAGTCCGCCGTCTGGTCGAGCGACTTTTCCTTTTCGCGCAGGAGGGCCGCCGCGACGGCGATCATCCCCTCCCCGAGGCCGACGTGCAGACTGTCCACGCAGCGGATGGTGACGGACGGATGGTCGTCCATGACGGCGCGGGCGACGCGGACAGCGACGGAATAGGAGTCGCAGAGAGCGCCGCTGCAGCCGATATACAGCACGTCGATATCGGCTCCGGCGCATTTTTCAAAGCGGCGGCGAAACTCGTCCTCCGGCACCGGGGAGACGGCGACGCGCCTGCCCCCTCTCAGCGCGGCATAGTATTGGCGGGCGGACTCCCCGCCCCAGTCGAGGTCGGCGGGGACGTCATGTCCCTGCCACGACAGACGCATGGCGCAGTACTCGACGTTGTACGCGGACCGGAGGTCCTCTCCGAGGTCCGAGGCGGAATCGGTGATGATCTGGTAGGATCGCATGAAGAAGGTCTCTCCTTTGGTCGGCGGGCGCTGCGCGTCCCGTTTTCGGCGGCGGGGCGCGGGACGGGCGGGCCGGGGTGGTGGGTCTATCGTTCTCGGTCGATCAGGTCGGCGCGGATGCGCACGGTGTAGAGGGTGTTCCAGACGTTTTCGATCCCGTCCAGCGCCAGCGCGACGCCCAGCAGATAGTCGGCTTTGTGCCCTTCGTTGCGGCCGCAGAAGATGAGCAGAAAAGACGTGACGGCCACCGTGACCACCGCGATGGCCGTACCGAGCAGCACCGACCACCGGCGCAGGCCGAAACGGCGGGCCTCGACGGCGGTCTGGAGCTTGATGAGTCCGTCGATCAGCACGTAGACGCACACGCCGTAGAGGAACACCACGCCCTGCCGGTCGGGCAGAAAGTAGCAGAGCACCCCGAAGATGGCCGAAAAGGCGCCGAAAGCCAGGTCGTACTGGAAGGCCAGACGATAGAGGTCGTTGGAAAAATAGCCGAAAAGCGACGTAAAGCCCACCAGAACGAACACCGAGCTGACCACCCAGCGCACCGCGTCGCCGAGATGCGGCCAGCCGATGACGAACACACCCGCCAGCAGCATCAGCACGGAGGCGGCGATGTGCTGCGTCTTGGCGCGGAGGACCTGCTTTTCGTTGACGGGGTCGGAGGTCGGCTCATGCAGGGGGTCGTCCTCAAAGTCAAAGAGCGGCGGACGCGCGGTCCGCTCGGCGCGGGCGGGTTGTCTCCTGGTCTGGGCGACGCGGGCGATCCACGCGCCGACGGTCTGCGGCACGGGGTCGGGCGCGACGCCGAAGCGGGCCGAGAGCACCTCCGACAAAAGCCGCACCTGACGCGGGTCCAGCCCGAGGTCGTCCGTCAGCGACGTCTCGGGGGCGATCCCGGCCACGTCCGCTTCGGGCTTGACGTCCGTGATCGCGCGGGCGATCTCCTGTAAGATCTCAAAACGGTCTGCCGTCATGTGCGTATCCTTTCCGGACGGGTGCGCCGCGCGTCCGCGCGTTCTCGCGTCTCCGTCACGTATATCCTCCCGCAAAGTCGGCCGCGGGGGGATGGTCAGTTGTGCCTTTTTGTCCGAAAAACGGACGGTTTGTCCTCTTTGTCCGTCAGGGGGAGGTCTCGGGGCGGCGGGTCGCGTGCTCCAGGATGGGCCGCGCGCTGCCCTCGAGCAGCCGGATCAGCCGCGCGACCGTGAAGGCGGCGGATTCTTTCATCCCGCCACGGATCCACTCGGTCAGGATCCCGATCACGCCCTTTTGGTAAAAGCGGCTGATCAGCTCCCGGTCGCCCTCGTCCACGCCGAGGGGCGCGGCGGCGCGGCGGATCGCGTCGTCCACGGCCCGCCCCACCGAGGGGGTGAAAAAGCGGTCGTAGCCGTCGTGGGCGACCGAGGCGTACATGTTGAGCACCGCGGAGCGGTGATCGCGCAAAAAGCCGACGATCCCGTCAAAATACGCGCGGCGGGCTTCCGCGCTCCCGTCGGCGAGCAGCCGGCGGGTCTCCTCCTCAAAGAGAAAGACCTCCTCGGCGACGTTGTAGATATCTTTGAAATAATAATAAAAGGTATTTCGGTTGATACGGCAGGCGTCCACGACGTCCTTGACCGTGATGCGGGCGAGCTGCCTGCGGGCAGCCAGTTTCAAAAACGCCTCGACGATCGCCTGCTTGGTAAACGACGGCATCCCGCTGCCTCCTCCCGCCGGCTCGACCGGCTTTTTTCGGCTATCTAACAAAAAGCCGCGCCCGTGGGCGCAGCTCCGTTGCGGCACGTGCCTCTCGGTACGGCCATTATATCACAGGCGCGGCAAAAAAGCAAATCCCCCTTTATTCGCCGCCGCTCGACGGCTCGGTGCGGGGGTCCTGCGGCTCTTTGGGCTCCGGGGTCTCGGCGGGCTGTTCTGTCGCCTCGCCGCCGATGTTCTTGAGCCAATCCAGAAGGAACCCGCTCCCGGCCGTCTCGTCCGCCGTCGGCTTTTCCAGCCCGCGCACAAAGCCGTCGGGGTCGGCCGAGCTGACGTCGCCCGCGACGATCTTGCCCCGGTGGACGAGCAGGTGGGCGTAGACCTTTCCGTCATAGCCGGGGTAGTTGGTGATCTCATAGGTGTAGCGGGTGACCTTTTTGTTTTCGTAGCGGGAGAGGTCCAGCCCCTGGGCCTTTTGGATCTCGTTGTAGCCCGCGAGCACCCGGTCAAAGGTCTGCGGAACGGTAAACGACTCCGCCGCCGCGGCCTCGCCGCCCGGCTCCCAGCCGAACTGCCGCAAAAAGTCCCGACGGTCCCCGTCGGTCCTGACCTTGTCATACCGGTAGCTCGTCGCCGCCGCCACGCTGCTGCGGTCGGTATAGATCAACACGCCCGTCAACAGCGCCGCCGCGAGCAGCAAAAGCCCGATCATGCGCAGCGTGGACGCCCGCACGGTACAGATGAACATATGCCTGCCTCCTTTTTTGGGTTTGCCCTTGTGTTTCGCCCTATCCTATGACGGAGCGCCCGCGTTTATGCGGGAGAGGGACAAAAGAGAGGGGCGCGGAAAGAGGGGGCGAGACTATGGGGCGCGGGCGAGGATATTTGGGGGAGTGGACTTGGGGAGCGGGGCTTTGGGGAACGGCGGGCGGCGGAGAATCAAACGGGGGGATTTCACGCCGCCGCGCGGGGGCGCATATCCTGCTATCGAGTGGGCAACCACAAAAAACAAGGAAAGGTCCGACACATGAACAACTGCCTCTGCCATCTTTTTGACGACAATACCTGGATCATCGTCCTGGCTGCCATCGTGGTCGTGTGCTGCTGCTGCGGCAACTGATCTCCTCTGACCCCTCAGCCGCCGGCGTCGTCCGCCGACCGCCGATGAGCGTCTGCGCTTGCGGCGGTCGGCCTTTGCCGGTTGGGGGTCCGATGGAGCCGGGAAACGCGATGATGAAAAGAAGAGCCCGCCGTGCGCGCTCTTCTTTTTTCTTTTTTCAAAAATTGCGGGGGGTGCTTGACAATTCGCCGGGCCGATGATATAATGTCATTTGCTCTCAAAAGAGCGCCGTATATCTGGGTGTGGCGCAGTTGGTAGCGCGCTACCTTGGGGTGGTAGAGGCCGCACGTTCAAGTCGTGTCACTCAGACCAAAAAAGCAGGGGGACCTTGCGTCCACCCTGCTTTTTTGGTCTGTGCGCGGCATATCCGGAACGTGCGGCCGAAACCACCCCTCGCGCTTTGGCGCGGTGGGGTGGTAGGGTAGGCAAGCAAAAACGCCCCGGTGGGGCGTTTTTGCGCAGCCGCTCCGCCCAAAGCAGGGAGCCGGCCGAGCCGAGCCGGCGCAGGCGAGAGGCGGCGACCATGCGACGGCGGCGGGCCGCGCACGGACGGGCAGTCAAAAGCGGGATGGACTTTTTGTCCACCCTGCTTTTTTGGTCTGTACGCTGCATATCCGGAACGTGCGGCCGAGACCACCCCTCGCGCTTTGGCGCGGTGGGGTGGTAGGGTAGGCAAGC
>JAGDBW010000038.1 GCA_017958845.1 Clostridia bacterium
AGATAAAAGAGGAACGCACGCGGGGTGCGTCCCTCTCCTCTGTCTCTCGTCGGTCGATCACTTGATCTCGACGGTCGCGGGGTGCTTTGGACCGGGCGAAACTGATCTTTGCAAAAAGAAAGCGTCCCGATTGGGACGCTTCTTTTTGGGACGGTCAAGATCACTTGATCTCGACGGTCGCGCCGGCGGCTTCGATCTCGGCTTTGATCTTTTCGGCTTCTTCTTTGGAGACGCCTTCTTTGACCTTGGCGGGAGCGCCTTCGACGAGGTCTTTGGCCTCTTTCAGGCCCAGGCCGGTGATGGAGCGGACGGCTTTGATGACGTCGAGCTTCTTGGCGCCGAAGTCTTTGAGGACGACGTCAAATTCGGTCTTTTCTTCCTCGGCGGGAGCGGCGGCACCGGCAGCGGGGCCGGCGACGGCGACGGGAGCGGCGCTGACGCCGAACTCCTCTTCGAGCGCTTTGACGAGGTCAGCCAGTTCGAGAATGGTCAGTCCTTTGACAAGGTCAAGGATCTGGGTGGTCTTTTCGTTTGCCATTTTATTTTCCTCCGAAATTCATTTTTTGTGGTGTCAGGCCTCGGCAGGCGCTTCGGCTGCGGGTGCGGTCTCCTCGGCCGCGGGGGTGTCGTCGGGTTTTGCCTCTTCGGCAGCGGGAGCTTCGGCGGGGGCGGCCTCTTCGGCGGGCGCGCCGGCGGCGTCCTTGTCGATCTTGGCTTGCAGGACGTAGGCGAAGCTGTAGAGACTGCCCATCAAGCTGCCCATCATGCGGACGATCAGCTGCTCTCTGCCCGGGATGGCGGCCAGCGCTTCGACGCCCGCGGCGTCGATGACGGCTCCGTCCACAAAGCCGGCGCGGATCTCGAAGGTTTCGATCTTGTCGGCGTATTCCTTCATGATCTTGGCGGGGGCGAGCGGATCGGTCATGCCCAGCGCGATGGCGGTCATACCGCAGAGATACTGCTTCATGTCTCCGTAGCCGACCTCGGCGCACGCACGCTCGGTGAGCGTGTTTTTGAGCACGGAGTATTCGACGCCGGCGGCACGGAGAGCGGCGCGGAGCTTGGTGTCATTTTCCACGGTGATGCCTTCGTACTTGACGAGTACGCCGGACTGTGCCTGACGCATCTTGTCGGCCAGGGCGGCAACGACGGCCTGCTTTTGTTCGAGGACTTTGTTGCTCGGCATTGTTGTACCTCCTATCGATTTTGACAGAAAAAAATCCCTTTTCCCGGCCGAGAAAAAGGACGCAAAAAGACGATCTCTTGTGTTCTTCCTCGGCAGGGTGGCACGAACGTGCTTTTACCGGAACCTGCTGTCTTTGGATAACATAGGTATTATACACGGGACGAGCCCGTTTGTCAAGGGGTGGGGGGATCTTTTTTTCTCTCTCGCCGCCGGCGGGCCGGCGGCGAGAGGAAGCGGGGTCACTCGGCGGCTTTCGCTGCCTTTTTGGCGGGTTTTTTGGGTTCTTCTTTGGCCTCGGGTTTGGCGACCGGGGTCAGACGGACGATGGCCATCTCGGCGGCGTCGCCGCGACGGGGTCCGGCTTTCAGCACCTGGGTGTAGCCGCCGCTGACGCCCTCATAGTCGGAGACGATGGTGGTGGTCAGCTTTTTGACCACGTCTTCTTTGGTCAGGTAGGCCATGAGCTGACGGTAGGACGCCAGGGTATTTTCTTTGGCTATGGTGATCATCTTGTCGGCCAGGGCGCTGACTTCTTTGGCTCTTGTATAGGTGGTCTCGATCCGGCCGTTTTCGAACAGATAGGTCACCATGCCTCTGAGCATGGCGTTGCGGTGTGCGGTCGGCCGGCCGAGTTTTCTGGTTCCGGGCATTTCTCTTACCTCCTCATGTCTTGTCAGTCATCCGTCTTGCGCAGCTCGAAACCGAGGGTATGGAGCTTTTGGATGACTTCTTCGAGAGACTTTTTGCCAAGGTTGCGAACCTTGATCATATCTTCTTCGGTGCGGTTGATCAAATCTTCAACTGTGTCGATGCCCGCGCGTTTCAGGCAGTTGAAACTGCGGACCGACAAGTCAAGCTCCTCAATGGTCATCTCAAGGACTTTTTCTTTTTTGATTTCGGCTCTCTCGACCATGATCTCGGCTCTCTTTGCTTCGTCGGACATATCCACAAAGAGGTTGAGATGCTCGTTGAGGATCTTGGCAGCGAGCGAAACCGCTTCTTTGGCGGGGACGGTGCCGTTGGTCAGAACGTGCAGCTTGAGCCTGTCGTAGTCGGTGACGTTTCCGACACGGGTGTTTTCGACCGTGTACTCCACCTTGTAGACCGGGGTGAAGATGGAATCGGTGAAGATCATGCCGATGGGGGCTCCGGCGTTGGGGCCGGCTTCGAGCAGGTAGTTCTGTTTGTTCTTGTCGGCGGACACGTAGCCGCGCCCGGAATCAAAGGTCAGTTCCATGTAGAAACGGGTATTTCCGCTGACTGTTGCGATATGATGATCGGGGTTGATGATCTGGATGTCGGCGTCGGGGGTGATGTCCGCGGCGGTCACCTCGTAGGTAGAGCCGTAGCCGGAGACGTCGATGACGGCGGTCTTGGGGGTGTCGCTGTGGAGTTTGGCAACGATGCCTTTGACATTCAGGACGATCTCGGGGACGTCCTCGGTGATGCCGGGGATGGTGGAGATCTCGTGCAGGACGCCGTCGATGCGGACGGACGTGACGGCATAGCCCGCGAGCGAGCTGAGCAGGATGCGGCGCAGCGAGTTTCCGAGTGTGATGCCGTAGCCGCGCTCAAGCGGCTCGACGATAAACTCGCCTTCGCTGCCGTCGGCGTTCAGTTCTGTAGTGGTAATGATCGGCTTTTCGATCTCAATCATATGATTGCTCCTCCTCTGTTCGATGTTGGAAACGGGGTGCGGTCCCGGGGCGCGGTCAGGCGACCGCCCGGCCGGGGTGGTTGGAGGGCTGATTATTTGGAATAGAGCTCGACGATCAGCTGCTCGTTGATCTCAAAGTCGATGTCGCTGCGCTCGGGCATGGCGACGATCCTGGCGGTCAGCTGTTCGTTGTTGGCGTCCATCCACTTGGGTTTGTTGACGGAGGCCATCTCTTCGGCGAGCGCTTTGAACTTGGCGCTTTCGCGGCTCTTTTCCTTTACGGTGATGACGTCACCCGGTTTGACGAGCAGAGAGGGGATGTTGACCTTTTTGCCGTTGAGGGTGAAGTGAGCGTGGAGGACCAGCTGACGGGCTTCTTTGCGGCTCTCGGCCAGGCCCATGCGGTACACGACGTTGTCCAGACGGCGCTCGAGGAGGATGAGCAGGTTTTCGCCCGTCATACCGGCTTTGCGCTCGGCCATCTCGTAGTAGTTTTTGAACTGGTTTTCCAGTACGCCGTAGTAGCGGCGGACTTTTTGCTTTTCGCGGAGCTGCATGCCGTATTCACCGACTTTTTTGCGCGCGGCGCCATGCTGGCCGGGGGCGGCGGAGCGGTGGTCAAACGAGCATTTGGTAGACAGGCAGCGCTCGCCTTTGAGAAACAGTTTGCAGCCTTCTCTGCGGCATTCTCTGCAGCTGGGTCCCGTATAATTTGCCATGTTTTCGTTTCCTCCTGTAAAATCAGACGCGGCGGCGTTTGGGCGGGCGGCATCCGTTGTGCGGGATGGGGGTGACGTCCTTGATGAGGGTGACTTCGAGTCCGGCGGTGGCCAGCGCGCGGATGGCCGCTTCTCTGCCCGCTCCGGGACCTCTGACGTACACTTCGATGCTCTTCATGCCCTGGTCGATGGCGATCTTGGCGGCGTGCTCGGCGGCCGTCTGCGCCGCGTAGGGCGTGGATTTGCGCGAGCCCTTGAAGCCCATCTCACCCGCGCTGGCCCACGAAATGGTGTTGCCGGCCGTGTCGGAGATGGTCACGATGGTGTTGTTGAAAGTGGAACGGATGTGCGCCGCGCCTTTTTCGACGTTTTTCTTTTCACGGCGTTTTTTGACAGTTGCTTTTTTAGCGGTTGCCATGGTCGTTTCTCACTCCTTATTTCTTCTTGTTGGCGATGGTCTTGGCCGGACCTTTTCTGGTACGGGCGTTGGTCTTGGTCCTCTGACCGCGCACGGGCAGCCCCTTGCGATGGCGGATGCCGCGGTAGCAGTTGATCTCGACCAGACTCTTGATGTTGAGCGCCACTTCTCGGCGGAGCTCGCCCTCGACGTGATAGTTGGCTTCGATCTCGTCACGGAGTTTGGCGATCTCGGCGTCGGTCAGGTCCTTGGCGCGGGTGTCGGGGTTGACGCCCGTTTTGGCGCAGATGTCCTGCGCGCTCTTGAGACCGATGCCGTAAATGTAGGTCAATGCGATCTCTACTCGCTTGTTGTTGGGAATATCAACACCAGCTATACGAGCCATGAGTTATTGTTCTCCTTTTCGTTTTTTCGCAAACAGACCGATCAACCCTGGCGCTGTTTGTGCTTGGGGTTTTCGCAGATGACCATCACGCGGCCTTTGCGGCGGATGATCTTGCATTTGTCACAGATCTTTTTGACGGAAGGTTTGACTTTCACGGTTCTGTACCTTTCCTTTCGGCGTTATTTGCTGCGCCAGGTGATGCGGCCCTTGGTCAGGTCGTAGACCGATACCTCGACCGTCACCGTGTCGCCCGGCAGAATGCGGATATAGTTCATACGCAACTTGCCCGATATATGGGCGGTGATAATGTGTCCGTTGGGAAGTCTGACTTTGAACGTGGCGTTGGGCAGTGTCTCGACTACCACGCCGTCTTCAAACTCGATCAGATCGTCTTTTGACAAAGCTATTCCTCCTATACTCTCCCTGCCATCCCTCACTCGCCCACATCGGTGAGCAGAACGGGTCCGTCGGAGGTGATGGCGACCGTGTGTTCGTAGTGCGCGGACAGGTCACCGTCGGCGGTGACGACCGTCCAGCCGTCCTGTAAGTTCACAACGTCCTTGGTGCCCCGATTGATCATCGGCTCGATGGCGATGACCATGCCGGCGTAGAGGCGGCAGCCGTGGCCGGGTGTGCCGTAGTTGGGCACGTCGGGCTCCTCGTGCAGGTGAGCGCCGACGCCGTGGCCGACGTAGGGTCGGACGACGCCGTATCCCGCCGCCTCGGCGTGGGTCTGCACGGCGTGGCCGATGTCGCCGACGCGGTTTCCGGCTTTGGCCTCGGCGGCGCCGAGGTAGAAGCACTCGCGGGTGACGTCGATGAGCCGCTGCGCCTCCGGGGTGATGCGGCCGACCCCGAAGGTACGGGCGCTGTCGCCGTGGAAGCCGTGGTAGCAGGCGCCGACGTCGACTTTGACCAAGTCTCCCTCTCGCAAGACGGTCAGCGGGGAGGGGATCCCGTGGATGACCTGCTCGTTGACGCTGATGCAGGCGCTGCCGGGAAAGCCGCCGTAGCCGAGGAAAGAGGGGGTGGCGTTGTGTCTCTCGATATAGGCCCGGACGACCCGGTCCAGCTCGGCTGTGGTGACGCCGGGCCGGATCGCGTCGCGCGCCGCCAGGAGCGCTCCGCCGGTGATCTCTCCGGCTCGCCGGAGGTAGATCATCTGCTCGGGGGTCTTGAGGATCACCATGTCAGCGGACTCCCAGGGCCGCGAGCGTCAGGGCGGTGGTGTCCTCCACCTTTTCCTGTCCCTCGACGAGCTTCAGCACGCCTTTGGCGGCGTAGAACTCTTTGAGCGGTTCGGTCGAGGTGTGATAGACGTCCAGGCGGCTCTTGACTACCTCGGGATCGCCGTCCCGGCGGGTGGTCAGCGGCGCGCCGCCGCACCTGTCACAGGTGACGCCGTCGGCGGAGGGGTTGTAGAGCGTGTGGTAGGACGCGCCGCAGGTGCCGCAGACGCGGCGGCCGCTCATGCGCGCGATGATGCGCTCGTCGGAGACCTCGATGGAGACCACGACGTCGGGAGCGACGCCCATGCGGTCCAGCGCCTCTGCCTGTGCGACCGTGCGGGGGAAACCGTCGAGGATGAAGCCGCCGCGGCAATCGTCGGCAGCGAGACGCTCGCGGATGATGCCGATGACGACCTCGTCGGGGACAAGCGCGCCGGATTCGGTATAGGATCTTGCTTTTTTGCCCATGTCGGTGCCGTTTTTGATGGCTTCGCGGATGATGGCGCCCGTGGAGACGGTGGGGATGCCCAGCCGCTCGGAGACGATATCAGACTGCGTGCCTTTGCCGGCGCCGGGGGCACCCAAAAAGATAATCTTCATGCCCTTCTCCTGCTATCAAAGAAAGCCCTTGTAGTTGCGCATGGTGAGCTGCGCTTCGATCTCCCGGAAAGTCTCCTGCGCGACGCCGATGACGATCAGCAGCGAGGTGCCGCCGAAGGCGAAGGCCTGCGAGAAGCTGGAGACGACGCGGCCCTCTGTGAGCGCCTCGGCCGAGTAGCCGGACGCGCGGGTCAGGATGGCCGTGACGATGGGACGGATGACCAGCGGAGCCATGATGATGGGGAGGATGGCGATCACACCGAGGAACAGAGCGCCGACGAGGGTGACCTTGCGCGTGACGTTGTCGATGAAGACGGAGGTGGGACGACCCTGGCGGATGCCGGGGATCATGCCGCCGTTTTTCTTTAAGTTGTTGGCGACTTCGGTGGTGTTGAAGGAGATGCTCACGTAGAAGTAAGCAAACGCGATGATCAAAACGAACAGGCACACCGGGTAGAACCATCTGTCAGCCGAGAAGAAGAGCTGGGCTCTCTCCCAGAAAGTCTGGCAGTCCGCGTAAGAATCGCGCTGTACCACGCCGCACAGGGTGAGGATGGTGGGGAGCAGCGACATGATCGAGGACGCGAAGATGATGGGCATGACGCCGGTCATGTTGAGTTTGATGGGCAGGTGGGTGTTCTGGCCTCCGTACATCTTGCGGCCTACGACCCTCTTGGCATACAGGATGGGGATGCGGCGCTCGGAGCCGGTGATATAGATGACGAACATGGTCAGAGCCAGCGTCACGAGGATCACACCCAAGGCAAAGCCGATGGCGAGGGCGATGGCCCAGAACTTGTCGGCTCCCTCGGCCGGACGGAGGGCGGAGTAACTGAACGCGCCGATGCGGATGTCGCCCGCAAAGGAGGTGCGGATCAGCTGTCCGAGTTTGATGAGGATGGAGGGGATGGACGAAACGATGTTGGCGAACAGGATGATGGAGATGCCGTTGCCGATACCGTTTTCGTTGATCTTTTCTCCCAGCCACATGACGACCGACGCGCCGGCGCAGTAGCAGGCGACGATCACGATGCCGGCGAGGACTTCGATCCCTTTGCCGCCCGCGGGCAGGCTGAGCATGCCGTAGCTCTTGAGCAAGGCGTAGTAGCCGTAGCCGGTGATGACGGCGAGGACGACCGTGATATAGCGGGTGAGCTTTTCGTTGAGGTCTTTGCTGTCCTTCATCTTTTCGCCCAAGGCCGGGAAAGCCACGGCGAGGAGCTGGATGATGATGGACGCGGTGATATACGGCGAGATACCCAGGGCGAACAGGGTGGCCTGAGAGAGCGCGTTGCCCGACAGGACGTCCATGTAGGCGAAGATGGTGTTGCCGAAATTGGCCTCAAAGTTCGACGCATCCACGAACGGGACGGGGATGACCGTGCCGATGCGGTAGATGATCAGAATGAAGGCGACGTAGAGCAGCTTTCGGCGGATGTCGGGGGTCCTCCATGCGTTTTTGAGCGTCTGGAGCATGTCAGATCACCTCGGTCTTTCCACCGGCGGCCTCTATCTTTTCTTTGGCCTGTGCGGAAAAGATCGATGCTTTTACGGTCAGGTTTTTGGTGAGGGGGCCGCGGCCGAGGATCTTGAGGCCATCGTACACCTCGTGGATGATCCCCGCCTCCAGAAGAGTCTCGGGCGTGACCACGGCGCCGTTTTCAAAGCATTCGAGCGACTCGACGTTGACGGTCGCGTAGGTCTTTCCGAAGCGGTTGTGGAAGCCGCGCTTGGGGAGTTTGCGGTACAGGGGGAGCTGGCCGCCCTCAAACCCGATGCGTACGCCGCCGCCGGAGCGGGCGTTCTGCCCTTTGTGGCCGCGGCCGGCGGTCTTGCCGTTGCCCGAGCCGGGGCCTCTGCCCTTGCGATACGACTCTTTGACGGAGCCGGGGGCAGGCGAAAGTTTGTGCAGTTTCATCCGGTTTTTCCTCCTTACTCTGTGACGGTCGAGACGGGCTCGACTTTGACGAGGTGACGCAGGACCTTGACCTTGCCGAGCAAGGCGGGGGTGGTCTCGCCGATGGAGTAGTCACCGATCTTGCGGAGCCCCAGGGAGGCGGCGGTGGCTTTTTGCGCAGGTTTGGCCGCGATGAGCGAACCGGTCAAAACGATCTTGATCTTCTGTTCCATCTCACGGTCCTCCTTTTACGCCTTTTTCAGGTCTTCGACGCTCAGGCCGCGCTCGGCTGCGACCTGCTCGGCCGTACGGAGCGCTTTGAGTCCTTCGAAGGTGGCTTTGACCACGTTGGTGGGGTTGTTGGAGCGCAGGCATTTTGCACGGATGTTCTTGATGCCGGCGAGCTCCAGGACGGCACGGACGGTGCCGCCGGCGATGATACCGGTACCGGGGGCGGCGGGTTTCAGCAGCACGCGGCCGGCGCCGTATTCTCCGAGGACCTCGTGCGGGATGGTGGATCCGTGCAGCGAGACCTCGATGAGGTTTTTCTTGGCGTCTTCGATGCCTTTGCGGATGGCATCGGGAACTTCGGCGGCTTTGCCCAAGCCGTAGCCGACGTGTCCCTGGCCGTCTCCGACGACCATGATGGCCGCGAAGCGCGCGATGCGTCCGCCTTTGACGGTCTTGGAAACACGGTTGAGTACAACGAGTTTTTCCTCAAGTTCAAACTCGTTTGCGTCAAGCAATTTTGGCATGTTTTTCTCCTTATTTTTTCTTTCAAACGAATTGAAATAGTGTACAAACCGGACTCAGAACTGCTGTCCGCCCTCGCGGGCGCCTGCGGCCAGTTCCGATACACGACCGTGATAAATATAACCGCCGCGGTCAAATACCACGTTGGAGATACCTTTTTCCAGGGCGCGCTGTGCGATCGTCTGCCCGATGATCTTGGCGGCTTCTTTGTTGGAGCCGATGCCGGAGAAGTCCTTTTCGTACGTGCTGGCCGAAACGAGGGTGCGGCCGGCTGTGTCGTCGATGATCTGAGCGCTGATGTGAGCGTTGGAACGATACACGGCGAGGCGAGGTCTGTCGGCGGTGCCGCTGATCTTGCCGCGGACTCTCTTGTGTCTCTTGAGACGCTGCGCGTTTTTGTCAATCTTGGTGACCACAGTGATACGCTCCTTTCAATTATTTGCCGGTCTTGCCCGCTTTGCGGCGGATGTGCTCACCGGCGTATCTCACACCCTTGCCCAGATAGGGTTCGGGAGGTCTCTTGGCACGGATGTCGGCGGCGATCTGACCGACGAGTTCTTTGTCGATCCCTTTCACCAGGATGACGGTGGAAGAGGGGACCTCGAAGGTGATGCCGTTCTTTTCTTCAAAGAAGATGGGGTGGGAGTAGCCGAGGGAGAGGACGAGTTTGGCTCCTTGCTTTTCGGCTTTGTAGCCGACGCCTTCGATCTCCAGCTTTTTTTGATACCCTTCGCTGACGCCGACGACCATGTTGTGAAGCAGGGTGCGGGTCAGGCCGTGGAGGGCGCGGTTTTGTCTCTCGTCGTCGGGGCGGGCCACGGTGAGCGTGCCGCCGTCGAGCGAAAGCTGCATCAGCGGCGAGAAGGTGCGGGTGAGGGCGCCGAGTTTGCCTTTGACGGTCACGGCGTTGCCGTCGGCGATCTCAACGGTGACGCCGGCGGGGACGGTGATGGGATTTTTTCCTATTCTAGACATGGCATATCCCTCCTTACCACACGAAGGCGAGGACTTCGCCGCCGATGTTCTGGGCTTTGGCCGCTTTGTTGGTCATCAGCCCTTTGGACGTGGAGATGATGGCGATGCCGAGGCCGTTCATGACTCTGGGCATATCTTCGCAGGACGCGTAGATACGCAGACCGGGTTTGGAGACGCGGCGCAGGCCGTGGATGACCTTTTGCTTGCCCTGGCCGTACTTGAGCGTCACGCGGATGACGCCCTGTTTGCCGTCTTCGACGATCTGGTAGCCTTTGATGTATCCTTCGGCGAGCAGGATGTCGGCGATGGCTTTTTTGAGATTGGATGCGGGGACGTCGACGGTATCATGCTTGGCATCATTGGCGTTTCTGATCCTGGTAAGCATATCCGCGATCACGTCTGAGATTTGCATAATTTTTGAATCCTCCTGCAAGTTTTTGTGCTTGCTGCCGGGGCGTGCCCGGCGGCTGATCAGCGGTTAAAACGCCGCGCGTTTTCCTGCTGATAGATGGATGGTCCGGGACAGCGGATGGGGGTTACCAGCTGGCTTTTCTGACTCCGGGGATCTCGCCCTTGTAGGCGAGCTCGCGGAAGCAGATGCGGCAGATGCCGAATCTGCGCAGATAGGCGTGCGGGCGGCCGCAGATCTTGCAGCGGTTGTAGCCGCGGGTAGAGAACTTGGGCTCTCTCTGCTGTTTGAGGATCATTGACTTTTTGGCCATTGGGTGCTTCCTCCTCAATTCTTGGCAAAAGGCGCGCCCATCAGGGAGAGCAGCTCTTTTGCTTCTTCGTCGGTGTTGGCGGTGGTCACGAACACGATGTCCATGCCGCGGATCTTCTCGACCTTGTCATACTCGATCTCCGGGAAGATGAGCTGTTCTTTGAGGCCGAGGGAGTAGTTGCCGCGGCCGTCGAAGGCGTCGGGGTTGATCCCTTTGAAGTCGCGGACGCGGGGGAGAGCGAAGCTGAAGAGTTTGTCCATAAACTCATACATGCGCTCGCCGCGGAGGGTGACCTTTACGCCGATCTTCATGCCGGCGCGGAGTTTGAAGTTGGCGACGGACGTGCGCGCGTAGGTGGGGACGGGTTTTTGTCCCGTGATCTGCGCGATCTCGGCCATCACGTTGTCAATGACTTTGGTGTTTTCTTTCGCGTCGCCGCAGCCCACGTTGACGACGATCTTGTCAAAACGCGGGATCTGCATGGGGCTCTTGTACGCGAACTTCTGCATCAGGGCGGGGGCGACTTCTGCTTTGTATTTTTCTGCAAAACGAGACATATCGGGCTCCCTCCTCTCAGATCTCCGTGCCGCACTTGCAGCACAGACGGGTCTTGACGGTCTTTCCGTTGGCCTCTTTGGTGCCGGCTTTGGTGCGGACACCGCGCTTGCACTTGGGGCAATAGAGCTGGACCTTGCTGGCGTAGACGGCGGCCTCGGTCTTGACGATGCTGCTGGTCTCGCCCTGTTTGCGGGCTTTTTTGTGTTTGGAAACGACGTTGACGCCTTCGACGATGACCTTTCCTTCTTCGGGGGAGGCGGCGATGACCTTTCCGACACGGGGGGTCAACTTTCCGGAATTGTCCTGCATCTTTCTGTCGTCACCGGAGAGAACAACGACGGTATCGCCTGTTTTCACATGCATTTTCATCTGTGGTACCTCCGATCAGAGCACTTCGGGTGCGAGGGACAGGATCTTGGTAAAATCTTTGTCACGGAGCTCTCTGGCTACCGGCCCAAAGATACGGGTGCCGCGGGGGGTGTTGTCTTCTTTGATGATGACGGCGGCGTTTTCGTCAAACTTGATATAAGAGCCGTCGGCGCGTCTCTGTTCTTTGACGCAGCGGACGATCACGGCTTTGACAACTTCGCCTTTTTTGACCATGCCGCCGGGGGCCGCTTTTTTGACGGCGCAGACGACGACGTCTCCGATGGAGGCGTACCGGCGGCCCGAGCCGCCCAGTACACGGATGCACATGAGCTCTTTGGCGCCGGTGTTGTCAGCCACTTTCATAAGGGACTGCTGCTGAATCACTGATCTTTCCTCCTGTTTTCGACAAGCTTTTTGACCTGTCTACTGTAATGTTGGATCACTTATTTCGCTTTTTCGACGATCTCTACCAGGCGCCATCTCTTGGTCTTGGAGAGCGGTCTGGTCTCCATGACGGAGACGGTATCGCCGACGCCGGCAAGTCCCATCTCGTCATGGGCGTGGATCTTGACGGTTCTCTTCATGATCTTTCCGTATTTGGGGTGACGGACGTGGTCTTCGATGGCGACGACGATGGTCTTTTCCATCTTGTCGGAGATGACCTTGCCCACGCGGATCTTTCTGAGGTTGCGTTCTTCCATTTTCTGTTCCTCCTTCACGCGTTTTTCTCACGGATGACGGTCATGACGCGAGCGATGTCGTGCTTGACTTCCGTGATCTTGTGAGGGTTGTCGAGCTGGTTGATGGCGCTCTGGAACCGCAGGTTGAACAACTCTTTTTTGAGTTCTTGGAGCTTGGCGTCGAGTTCTTCGATCGACAGGTTGCGCATTTCGGTTGCTTTCATGTCTCAGCCCTCCTCGGTCTCGGTCTCGAAGTCCTGTTTGGTCACGAACTTGCACTTGATGGGCAGTTTGTGAGAGGCGAGACGCATGGCTTCGCGCGCGGTGTCGACGTCGACCCCGTCCATCTCGAACAGGACGCGGCCGGGTTTGACGACGGCCGCCCAGTATTCCGGCGAGCCTTTGCCGGAGCCCATGCGGGTCTCGGCGGGTTTTTCGGTGATGGGTTTGTCGGGAAAGATCTTGATCCAGACACGGCCGCCGCGCTTGATGTAACGGGTCATGGCGATACGGGCCGCCTCGATCTGGTTGCTCTGTATCCACGCCGGCTCAAGCGCGACCAGGCCGTATTCTCCCTGGGTCACGGTGTTGCCTCGGGTGGCTTTTCCGGTCATACGACCGCGCTGGACGCGACGGTACTTGACCCTCTTAGGCATTAACATTATCTTCTGCCCCCCTCTACAGGTTTTCTGTCATAGTTGCGGCGCTCGGGGCGATCGCCGCCGTCGCGGCGCGGCCCGCGGCGATCATCGCGGCGGCCGGTGCCCTCGGGGCGACGGGGACGACGATCGGGACGGTCCTGACGTCTCTGACGGGCGCCTTCGGACTCGGCGAGGATCTCGCCTTTGTAGATCCAGACTTTGACGCCGATGCGGCCGTAGGTGGTCTTGGCTTCCCAGAAGCCGTACTCGATGTCGGCGCGCAGGGTCTGAAGCGGGATGGTGCCCTCGTGGTAGTGCTCGGAGCGGGCGATCTCGGCGCCGCCGAGACGGCCGCCGCAGGCGATCTTGATGCCTGTGGCGCCGAGGCGCATGGTGCGGCCGATGGCCTGCTTCTTGGCGCGGCGGAAGGAGATGCGGCGCTCGAGCTGGGACGCGACGCTCTCGGCGACCAGCTGGGCGTTGAGATCGGGGTTTTTGATCTCAATGACGTTGACGACGACGGGTTTTCCGACCAGCTTTTCGAGTTCGACACGGAGCTGCTCGATGGCCGAGCCGCCGCGGCCGATGACGATGCCGGGTTTGGCGCACTGGATGAACACGCGCACACGC
The DNA here is from genome assembly GCA_017958845.1 of Clostridia bacterium. Taxonomy (GTDB): domain Bacteria; phylum Bacillota; class Clostridia; order Oscillospirales; family CAG-272; genus UBA1740. The sequence goes on from JAGDBW010000038.1 coordinate 13,420, forward strand.
ACGCGGTCGCGCTCGATCTCGATGCGCGGGACGCCCGCGTCCATGAGTTTGTTTTTGAGGTATTGCCTGATCTGATGGTCAGAGACGATGGTGTCGCCGAATTCTTTGTCGGAGACGTACCAGCGGCTGTCCCAGTTTTTGATGACGCCGACGCGCAGTCCGTGCGGATTGACTTTCTGTCCCATACGATTTTCAGGCCTCCTTTTCTTTGACGGTGAGAGTGACGTGGCTCGTTCTCTTGAGGATGTGGTATGCTCTGCCCTGGGCGCGCGGCATGAAGCGTTTGAGCGTCGGGCCGGGGCACACGAAACATTCGGATACAAAGAGATTGGAGGCGTCCATGCCGAAGTTGTGCTCGGCGTTGGCGACCGCGCTCTTGAGGAGTTTGATCAATTGTTCGGAGGCGGCTTTGGGCGTGTTTTCCAAGATGGCCATGGCCACTCCGGTATCTTTGCCTCTGATGAGGTCAAGAACGATCTTCACCTTGCGCGGAGAGATGCGTACATATTTGAGATGTGCTTTGGCTTCCATGTGTGGAATTTTCCTCCTCTCGCTGTTAGCGATCCATCATTCTTTACTTGCCGTTGTTGGACGTTTTGGATCCCGCGTGGCCCTTGAAGGTACGCGTGGGAGCGAACTCGCCCAGCTTGTGACCGACCATGTCCTCGGTGATGTAGACCGGGACGTGTTTTCTGCCGTCGTGGACGGCGATGGTGTGGCCGACAAATTCCGGAAAGATGGTGGACGCGCGAGACCAGGTTTTAAGCACTTTTTTGTTCTGGCTTTCGTTCATGGCGCAGACTCTCTCGTAGAGTTTGACTTCCACGTACGGAGCTTTCTTTAAGCTTCTGCTCATATCCTCTGTCTCCTTCTTTATTTGGCGTTGCGGCGCTTGACGATGAACTTGTCGGTCTTGGCCTTTTTGTCTCTGGTTTTGTAGCCCATGGCGGGTTTGCCCCACGGGGTGACGGGGCCGGGACGACCGATGGGCGACTTTCCTTCGCCGCCGCCGTGCGGGTGGTCGCAGGGGTTCATGACGGAGCCGCGGACGGTGGGACGGATGCCTTTGTAGCGCGTCTTGCCCGCTTTGCCGAGTTTGACGGTGTCGTGCTCGATGTTTCCGACTGTGCCGATGGTGGCCTTGCAATCCAGACGGATGATGCGCACCTCGCCCGAGGGCAGACGGATCTGGGCGGCGCCGTTTTCTTTGGCCATCAGCTGGGCCGCGGCGCCGGCGGAACGGACGAGCTGGCCGCCCTTTCCGGGGTAGATCTCGATGTTGTGGATGAAGGTACCGACGGGGATGTTGGCGATGGGCAGGGTGTTGCCCGGTTTGATGTCGGAGTCGGGGCCGGAGTAGACCACGTCGCCGTCGGTCAGGCCGTCGGGCGCGATGATGTAGCGACGGTCGCCGCTCTCTTCTTCGAGCAGGGCGATGTAGGCCGTGCGGTTGGGATCATACTCGACGCCGATGACCGTGGCCGGGGCCTGGCTCTGGCGTTTGAAATCGATGATGCGGTATTTGGTCTTGTTTCCGCCGCCGTGATGACGGACGGTGATGCGGCCGGTGTTGTTGCGGCCGGCTTTCTTTTTGTTGATGACGGTGAGCTTCTTTTCGGGGGCGGACTTGGTCACCTCGGCAAAGCTCGGGGCAGCCATCTGTCTGCGGCCCGGCGTCGTCGGTTTGTACTTGTTTGGCATGGTGTGTCCTCCCTTAGTTCATACCGTCGAAGAACGGGACGGTCTTGGACTTTTCGGTGAGGGTGACGATGGCCTTTTTCCACTCTCTGGTGTACCCGAAATGGTAGCCCATCCGCTTCGGCTTTTTCTTCATGTTGATGACGCGAACGTCGGCGACCCGTGTGCCGGCGTACATCTCCTCGACCGCGTGGGCGATCTCGGGTTTGGTGGCGTCGGAGCGCACCTCGAAGGAGTAGCGTTTGGAGGCGGTGCCGTCCATGCTCTTTTCGGTGATGAGCGGTCTGACGATGATATCGGCAACGTGCTTCATTGTTGATAGACCTCCTCGATCTTTTCGACCGCCTCTCTGGCCATGATGAGTGTCCCCGCGTTGAGGATGTCATAGACGTTGAGAGAGCAGGTCACCGTGGTCTTGACGCCCGGGATGTTGTCGCAGCTCTTGATCACATAGGAATCGACAGCGGGCAGGACGATCAGCGCCTTTTTGGCGGAGCCGAGGGCCTCGAGCATGGCGACCATGGCTTTGGTCTTGTATTGTTCGGTCTTGATGCTGTCGACGACGATCAGCTGATTTTCTTGTACTTTGGAAGACAGGGCGCTGAACAGGGCGTTCTGTCTGACCTTTTTGTTGACGGAGACGCGGTAGGAACGGGGTTTGGGGCCGAGGGCGACGCCACCGTGCGTCCACTGAGGCGCGCGGGTGCTGCCCTGTCTGGCGTGGCCGGTCCCTTTTTGCTTCCACGGTTTCTTTCCGCCGCCGCTGACCTCGGTTCTGGTCAGGGTGGACTGGGTGCCCTGTCTCTGGTTGAGCAGGTAGGCTCGCACGACGGTGTGGAGGACGGCCTCGTTGACTGTGGCGCCGAAAACTCTGTCGGAGAGGGTGAGCTGACCGACTTCTTTGCCCGTCATGTCAAAAACTTTTACGTTCGGCATTCTTGTTTCCTCCTTCCGTTATGCTTTTACCGAATCGCGGATGAACACGATCCCGCCTCTGGCGCCGGGGACGGCTCCCTTGACGGCGATGAGGTTCTTTTCCGCATCGATCTTGACGACTGCGAGATTGAGGATGGTGACCTGTTCGTTGCCGTACTGGCCGGCCATCTTCTTGTTTTTGTAGACGCGGGACGGCGTGGAGTTGGCGCCCATGGAGCCCACCTGACGGTGGATCGGGCCGGTGCCGTGCGTCATGCGCAGGATGTGGTGACCCCATCTCTTGACGGCGCCGGTGTAGCCGCGGCCTTTGGTCATTCCGGTGATGTCGACCTTTTCGCCGGAGGCGAAGGTATCGACGGAAATGACGTCGCCGGCGCTGTAGGCGCTGCAGTCGTCGAGACGGAATTCTTTGAGGTGTCTCTTGGGAGTGGTGCCGGTCTTTTTGAAGTGGCCGAGCTGCGGTTTGGGCGTGTGCTTTTCGGTCACGTCAAGGAAGGCGAGCTGGAGCGCATCGTAGCCGTCGGTGTCGACGGTCTTCTTTTGGGTGACCGTGCAAGGGCCCGCTTCGATGAGGGTGACGGGGATGACGTTCCCTTTTTCATCGAAGACCTGCGTCATGCCGAGCTTCTTGCCGATGATGCCTTTTTTCATTGTTTCCTCCGGTTATTGGTTGACGCCTTGGATTATCGGTAGACCGACGACGTCAACTTGACCTTTCGATCGCGAGGGGGCGCCTCGCGGTCGGGGTGTGCGGGTGTCAGGCTTTGACGATCTCGATCTCCACGCCGGCAGGCAGCTCGACGCCCATGAGGGCTTCGACCGTCTTGGCCTGCGGGTTGAGGATGTCGATCAGTCTCTTGTGGGTGCGGAGCTCAAACTGCTCGCGGCTGTCCTTGTATTTGTGGACGGCGCGCAGGATGGTGATGATCTCCTTTTTGGTGGGGAGCGGGATGGGGCCGGAGACGGCGTTCCCGTTTCGCTTGGCGATCTCGACGATCTTGGCGGCGGCGGCGTCGACGAGCGCGTGATCGTAGCTCTTGAGTTTGACTCTGATTTTTTCGTTGGCCATGGTGATTCCTCCTTGTTTTTGGGAGGGCGATTGTCTTCACACCGTGTCGGGCGTATCTTTTTGACCCGAAGGAAAGAGGGGCGCGTTCCGCCGCCGGAACACGGACCCCGATCACGTACAGTGTGTAGGCGGGCGCTTGTCTCCGCCTGTGTTCTGTCGCCCGGTTGTCGGACATACTCCGCGAAAATTCCCTGTATTTCTACAGCAACCTCTCGCTTCAACGCATATCAAGCTCGTCTATTATACTATATGGTTGGTCGATTTTCAAGTTTTTTCTTTTTTTCATGAAAAAATGTGTGTAGAAATTTTTGCTTTGTTTGGCGGTTTCTTTGTGGATGTTGCACAAAGCGGGGCGATTTTGGCTCTTTTGACGGGCGGGAGGCGGATATTTTTGAGCGGCGGTGGCGGTTGTTCATAGTTTGTTCACGATTGGCGGCTATAATGGAACGGGAAAGCCGATGCGGTTTTCTTCCTTTATATATTATAAAGCGTCGGCGCGGCGCCGGGAGGCGTCCGGAAAGCGGCGGGCAACCGACCGCCCCCGTGTGTGCCGGAAGCGCCCTGCCCTGCCGATCGGGGCGGCGCGGACGGCTCGTCCGCGGCTCTCTGACGCGCCCGACGGTCGCCGGTGCGCGCAACGCTTCCTTTTTTATTTATATCGGATCCGATCGTATGTCGGATGATCCGCTCGGAGGGACCCATGAAACGATATCTGCTGTTTGACACTCTGTACGCGGTGGGGGCGGCCGTCATGACGGTGGCGCTGACCTGCCTGCGCATCGCCGCGTCCGTGGACGGTTATGACGCCGGGGTGGGCTATTTTGCCTCCGGGAACGGCTACCACGTCGCCGCGGTGGCGCTGACGCTCTGCGCGCTGGTCGCGGCCCTCGTGTCGTCGGTGCTGTCCTGCGTAGGGCGGGTCGCCGTCGGCGGAGACCCATTCGGCGCGCGGATCGCCGCCGTGGTGACCGGGACGGTCACCCTGTTCTTTGCCCTGACGCAGCTGGTGACGGGCATCTCTTTCGGACATCGGGCGGGCGTCTGCCTCTTTGTGGCCGTGATCCTCCTCCTGCCGGGGGTGGCCTACTATGTGCTGACGTATCTGGCGACCCTGCACCGGGATCTGCTGCGGGCCGTGGGAGCGATGTGTCTGGTGGTGTTTTCGGTCTTTTATGTCTTTCACTACTACTTTTCTTTTGATATGCCGTTCAACGGCGACCTCAAGATCCTGCACATCGTCGCGGTGCTGTCCATGATGCTCTTTTATCTCTCCGAGGCCAAGCGGTCGCTACATTTGCCGAGGGGGATCTGGGGTCGGTTTTTTGCCACTTGCTGCTTTTTGCTGGCGTGCAGCGTGGGGGTGTCCGAGCTCTTTGACTTTTTTGTAGACAAGTCGGCCACCTTTGAGGACTTTTCTCACGGGCTGCTGCTCGCGGTGACGGGGCTGTATGCCTTTGTGCGGCTGCTGGTGGAGCGCCAGACTGTCCCCACGGCCGAAAAGACCGGCGCGCTGGCATCGCGCAGCGAGACGATCGACGCGCCGCCGGAGCAGACCGACGCAAAAGAGGACTCCGCGGAGCAGAACGGGCAAACGTGACAGACGGGCATGCGTCCCGACCGCCGCTCAGGCGATCGTCCCGTGGCCGCGGAACTCCGGTGAAAAAAACTCTCCCCGTGTTTGTCCGACGGACGGCACGGGGTATTTTCCAAACAGGCGAGGTCGAGTATGACCGTCGGGTATGTCCGCTGTTTTTGGCTTTTTGACGGGGGTTTTTGACTTTTCGGCTGTTTGAGATCATTTTTGGTGAGGGTTTATGCAAAAGATTTTGGTCGTTGACGGGAGCAGTATCATCCACCGCGCCTTTTTTGGAATGCGGCTGCTGCAGACGCAGAGCGGCAAATATACCAACGCGGTCTACGGGACGGTCTCCATCATCAAGCGACAGATGGACGCGCTGGCGCCGGACGTGGCGGCGGTGGCGTTTGACCTGCGGGGGCCGACATTCAGGCATTTGATGTATCCCGGATACAAGGAAGGACGCCGGCCTACCCCGCCGGAGCTGTCGGCTCAGTTTGAGGATACCAAGGCGTGTCTCTCTATGATGGGGCTGCACGTGCTGGAGCTGGAGGGCTGGGAGGCCGACGACATCCAGGGGACGGTGGCCCGTATGGCCGCCGACCTGCCCGACGCGCACGCCTACATCCTCTCGGGCGACCGGGATCTGCTGCAGCTCATCGACGAACGCACGACCGTGCTGCTGGCCTCCAATCACGAGACCGAGGCGTATGACGCCGACGCGTTTTTCGGCCGTTTTGGCATCCGGCCCGACCAGTACGTGGACGCAAAGGCGCTGATGGGCGACGCCTCCGACCGCATCCCCGGCGTGCCGGGGATCGGCGAGAAGACGGCGCTGAAGCTGATCGCCCTCTTCGGGTCCCTCGACGGCGTCTACGACGCGCTGGCGCGCCTCGACACACTCGATCCGGAGCGGCGCAAAGCTCTGCCGGACGGCGTGTGCCGCAAGCTGACCGAGGGGCGTGACTCTGCCCTGCTCTCCCGGGACCTCGCGCGTATCCGCTGCGACGCGCCCCTGGGGCTCACGCCCGACGATCTGCGCACAACGCCGGTCGATCGGACGGGGTTGTACCGGCTGTTTGTGGAGTTGGAGTTCCGCTCCCTGCTCTCCAAGTTCCGGCTCTCCGCGCCGGCGGACGACGCGCCCGGATCGGGCGGCGCCGCCGAGGCAAACAAGGCCGCCGCGCAAACGGGCGCGGACAGATCGG
>JAGDBW010000039.1 GCA_017958845.1 Clostridia bacterium
CGCTACCAACTGCGCTACACCCCGAAATAAAAATAGGATATGCAGATAATGAAAACTTTTTTGCTATATCACGGCGCGCTGTGATGCGCAACTTCCTTTTGTGAGTATAACAAACAAACGCCCAAAAGTCAACCGTCCGCCCCGCCCCAAAAAACGAAAAAAAACGTCCAAACCCCCGCGCACACCTTGAAATAAAAAGAAATAAGTGCTAAAATATACTTTAGTTTTGTTTTTCTGCTCCCGCGCCCGCCCGCGCGGCGCGCGCAAACACATACGAGCGCGCAGACGCCCCGCCCCGCCGCGCCCGCCGCCCGCACACAACCCCCTACACGAAAAAAAGGACCTATGACCCACACCGAGACGTATACCAGATCATCGCTTCTGCGTTTCTTCCTTCAGGGGAGCAAACGCTTTTTTGCCGTGAGCATCCTCGCCTCGTTCGTGATGGCCGCCACCGACATGATCGTCCCGCGCCTGATCGGTACGACGGTCGACACGGTGCTCGACGCCACCTCCTCGCGGCCTTCGGCGATCGTGACGCGTCTGCTCGACGCGCTCGGCGGCGTGGAGGCCGTCCGCGCCCACCTCTGGTGGATGGCCGTCGCCGTCATCGCGGTGGCGCTGGTCGGCGCCGTCGCGCGCTACCTCACCGTCTACCAGAACGTCAAAGCCTCCGAGACCATGATGCTCCGCATGCGCCGCACCCTCTTCGACCATCTCCAGCGCCTGCCGTACAGCTGGCACATGAAGAACCGCACCGGCGATATCATCCAGCGCTGCACCTCCGACGTCGACACCATCCGCAACTTCGTCTCCGAACAGCTGACCGCCGTGTTCCGCATCGTCATCATCGTGGGCGTGTCGCTCTTCTTCATGTTCCGCATCCACACGGGGCTGGCTTTCGTCGCGGTCGCGAGCGTGCCGGTGATCCTGACCTACTCCATCGTCTTCCGCGCCCGCATCGGCCGCGGTTTCAAAGAATGTGACGAAAACGAAGGCACCCTCTCCGCCATCGCACAAGAAAACCTGACCGGCGTGCGCGTCGTGCGGGCTTTCGGCCGCGAGGCGTACGAGAGCGAGCGCTTCGACCGCCAAAACCGAAAGTTTACCGACCTGTGGGTGGACCTCTGCCGCTACCTCGGCCTGTTCTGGTGCTGCGGCGACCTGCTCTCGGCTCTCCAGGTCATGCTGGTCATCGTCCTCGGCGCGGTCTTCGCCGTCCGGGGTCAGGTGACGCCGGGCGAATACATCGCCATCGTGTCCTACAACGCCATGCTCACCTGGCCGGTGCGCCAGCTCGGCCGCGTCATCTCCGAGATGAGCAAAGCCGACGTCTCTCTCAACCGTATCCGCGAGATCATGAACGCCGCCCCGGAGGCCGACGCCCCCGACGCGCTGCGCCCCCCCATGACGGGCGACGTCGTCTTTTCGCACGTCAGCTTTGCCTACGAGGGCGACGTCCGGGTGCTCTCCGACGTCTCCTTTGTTGCCCGCGGCGGCCGCGTACTCGGCATCCTCGGCCCCACCGGATCGGGCAAATCCACGCTCACCTACCTGCTCGACCGTCTGCTCGAGCTCCCGCCCGAAAACGGGACCGTCACCGTCGGCGGCGTGGATATCCGCCGCATCGACCGCCGGTGGCTGCGCTCGCACGTCGCGCTGGTGCTCCAGGAGCCCTACCTCTTTTCCCGCACCATCGGGGAGAACATCGCCATCACCCGTCCCGACGCCCCCGAAGAGGAGGTGCGCCGGGCGACCGACGACGCCTGCCTCGACCGCTCCGTGATGCTGTTCTCCGACGGCTATGACACCATGGTCGGCGAGCGCGGCGTCACCCTCTCCGGAGGCCAAAAACAGCGTGCCGCCATCGCGCGGGCGCTGCTGCGCGACGCACCCATCCTTGTCCTCGACGACTCGCTCTCGGCCGTCGACGCCATGACCGACGCCGCCATCCGCGCCAACCTGCGCCGCCGCAGCCGGGACACGACGGTCATCCTCATCTCTCACCGCATCACCACGCTCATGCACGCCGACGCCATCCTGGTGCTGGACCGCGGCCGGGTCGCCGAGACGGGCACCCACGACGAGCTGCTCGCGCGCGGCGGCATCTACCGCCGTATCTACGACCTGCAGACCTCCGGCATCCGTGAGGGTACGATCGACGCTCCCCGGACCCCCGACCCGCGAGACGACGCCGATCCGCTCGCCCGCGACGGCGGCCTCCCGCACGCAGAAGAGAGCAAAGGAGGCGCCCAATGAAAAAGAAAAAAGCCCTCCCACCGCAAGACCACGTCCCTCACCTGCGCTTTTTCGGTCTGCCGCGCCTCGTCCCCTACCTCCGGCCCTACCGGCGGCTGTTCTGGCTGATGCTGGTCTTTGACGTGCTGTTCGGCGCCATCGACACCGTCATCCCGCTCTTTCAGAGCTGGGCGATCAACCACTACATCCTCCCCGGCGAGCTTGTGCGGCTGGGGCTGTTCGTGGCTCTGTATGTGGTCGTGCTTCTGGTACAGCTGCTGGTCAGTTACCTCGGCTTCCTCTATTCCGCCGAGATCGAGATGTACATCGGCCGCGACCTGCGCCGTCACGCCTTCGACCACCTGCAGACCCTCTCCTTCTCCTACTACAACCAAAACAGCGTCGGCTACATCCACGCGCGCGTCATGAGCGACACCTTCCGCATCGGACAGGTCGTCTCCTGGACCATGATGGACGGACTGTGCAACCTCGCGTACCTGATCGCCTCCACGGTCATCATGTTCACCATCAACCCCCTGCTCGCGCTGGTGGTGCTGGCCATCCTGCCCGTCGCGGCCGTGCTCTCCTTCTTCTTTGAGCGAAAGCTCGTCGCCGCCAACCGCCTGGTCCGGGAGACCAACTCGCGCCTGACCGGCGACATCAACGAGGGCATCACCGGCGCCAACACCGCCAAGACCCTGGTCGTCGAAGACCGCCTGCGCGAGCACTTTGACGCCGATGCGACCGCCATGCGCCGCGTCACCCTCCGACAGACGCGCTACCGCTCCCTCTTCGGGTCGCTGATCACCTTCACCGCCTCCGTGACGCTCGCGCTGGTCCTGTGGCGGGGCGGCCTTCTCTCGGCCCGGGGCGTCATGACCATCGGTACGCTGGCCGTCTTCATGTCCTATGCGCAAAACATGATGGAGCCGGTTCGCTGGATGGTCACCGCCCTCTCCGACCTCATCAACACGCGCGTCAACATCGAGCGCTTTACGGGCCTGGTCGACACGACCTCCGACGTCACCGACACCCCCGCCGTCATCGAAAAGTACGGCGACGCCTTCACACCCAAAAAGGAAAACTGGGAGCCCCTCGTCGGCGACGTGGAGTTTTGCGACGTCACCTTCCACTACCCCGACGGAGACAAAAACGTGCTCGAACACTTTTCACTCACCGTCCCCGCCGGTACCAACGTCGCCATCGTCGGCGAGACCGGAGCGGGCAAGTCCACGCTGGTCAACCTCGTCTGTCGCTTCTTCGAGCCCACCGAAGGGCAGGTGCTCATCGACGGCCGCGACGCCCGCGAGCGCTCGCAGCTGTGGCTCCACAGCCACATCGGCTACGTCCTGCAGACCCCGCATCTCTTTTCCGGCACCATCCGCGAAAACCTCCTGTACGGAAACCCCGACGCCACCGACGAGCAGATCGACGCGGCCGTGCGGGCCGTGTGCGCCGATGAGATCATCGACAGGATGGAAAAGGGCTACGACAGCGACGTGGGCGAGGGCGGCGACATGCTCTCCGCGGGCGAAAAGCAGCTCATCTCCTTTGCCCGGGCGCTGCTCGCCGACCCGCGCATCTTCATCCTCGACGAGGCCACCTCCTCCGTCGACACGGTCACCGAGGCGCGCCTCCAGCGGGCCACCGAACACATGATGCGGGGACGCACCTCCTTTGTCATCGCCCACCGCCTCTCCACCATCCGAAACGCAGACGTCATCCTGCTCGTGCAGGACGGGCGCATCGTCGAGCGCGGCACGCACGACGAGCTCATGGCCGCGCGCGGCGCCTACTACGACCTCTACACGCGCCAGTTTGAAGAGGAGATGCTGGACCGCGCTTTCTCTGCCGAAAAAGAATAAAAAAGCGCAAAACCCCCGTCTCCCTCCCGGTAGATTATCACCGACCGCGCCGCGGCACATCCTCGACGCACACCCGCGTGCCCGCGGCCGGAACAACAGAAAAAAAGGAGCCGCCCATGAAAGTCCGTGACATCCCCTACCGCCGCTATACCATCCAAGAAGGCCGCGCCGCCTACGCCGAGGTCGAGCGTCTGCTCGACGGCGCAAAGAACGTCGAGGACGTGCTGGCCGCCCGCCGCCTCTACCAACAGATGACCGACGACTTCGACACCGCCGCCTCCCTGGCCTACAACCGTTTTTCGCTCGACACCAGGGACGAGTTCTACCGCGCGGAGATGGAATACTATGACGAAAACACCCCCTACTTTGAGGACATCCACACACGCTACGCGGCGCGGATGCTCGCCTCGCCGTTCCGCGACGAACTGAAAAAATACGTCAACCCGCGCGTCTTTTCCCTCTACGATGCGAGCCGCCGCGCCTTTGACGAGCGCGTGACCGAAGACGTCCAAAAAGAAAACGCCGAAGTCACCGCCTACTCCCGGTTCATGTCCGACCTGCTCTTCGACTTCGACGGCCAAAAGATGCCGCTCTCGGTCCTGAGCGGAAAACTCAACCACAGCGACCCCGCCGTCCGCCGCGCCGCTGCGGAAGCGATCGATCGGGGGCTCGCCGTCCACGCGGACGAACTCGACGGCTTCTATGACCGCCTGGTCGCCCTGCGCGACGCCATCGCCCGCAAGATGGGCTACGCGAGCTTCACCGAGCTCGGCTACTGGCGCATGGACCGCATCGACTACGACGCTTCCATGGTCGCCTCCTTCCGCGAAAACGTCCTGCGCGACGTCGTCCCGGTGGTGACCCGTGTCAAAAAAGAAGTGGCAAAACGCCTCGGCGTGCCCACGATCACCTATGCCGACAACAGCGTCTACACCGAGGGCGAAGCGCCCGACCCGATCCTCGACAAAGCCGGGATGTTCGCCGCCGCGCAGACCATGTACGACGATCTCGACCCCGAAGTCGGCGCCTTCATGCGCACGATGCAGCAGAACGAGGCCTTCGACGTCGACGCGCGGGAAGGGAAGTGGGGCGGCGGCTACTGCACCTCCTTCCGCAACTACCGGCAGCCCTTCATCCTCGCCAACTTCAACGGCACCGCCTCCGACGTCGACGTGCTGACCCACGAGTTCGGCCACGCCCTCGCCGACTACTTCCACTACAAAGAAGGCGACCTTGAGCTCGACGTCGGCGGCATGGAAACGGCCGAGTGCCACTCCATGAGCATGGAGTTCTTCGCCTGGAAGTACATGGAGCCGTTCTTCGGCGCCAACACCGCCAAATACCGCGTCGAACACCTGTTGGCCTCCCTCTCCTTTATCCCCTACGGCGTCATGGTGGACGAGTTCCAGCATCTGGTCTACGCCTCCCCCGCCGCCACGCCCGACGAGCGCTGCGCCATGTGGCGCGGCCTGGAGGCCAAATATCGCCCGTGGCTCGACTACACCGGCCTGCCTTACCTCGGCCGCGGCACGCGCTGGCAGTTCCAGTCGCACATCTTTGAGTCGCCGTTCTACTACATCGACTACTGCCTCGCCCAGACCGTCGCGCTGTCGTTTTTGATCGAGTCGCTCGACGACTACCAGGGCGCCTTCGCCCGCTACCTGACCTTCGTCCGCACCGGCGGGCAAAAATCCTTTGCCGACCTCGTCAAAGCAGCCGGCCTCCCCTCGCCCTTCGAGCCGGGCGCGCTGAAACGCCTCGCCGATCGCGTCGCCGAGCTCGCCGACCGCATGATCGCCGAACTCTGACCCCCGGCCCAAAAGGCCGCCCGCCTTCGGCCGCTTCCCCCGTCCGGGCGACCCGCCCGCGGCGCTTGCGGGGCCCCCTTTTCCCCGCCGGCCAAAAAAGGCCGCCCCTCGCGCAAAACAGCGCCAAAATATCCCAAACAGCCCAAACCCCCTCCCCGTTTTTCCGATAC
>JAGDBW010000040.1 GCA_017958845.1 Clostridia bacterium
GTCGAGTTTGGTGAGTACCAGCCCCGTGATGGCGGCGTCGCCTTTGAATTCCCTGGCCAGGGAGACGCCGTTTAGTCCCGTGGTGGCGTCGAGGACCAACAGGGTCTCGCGTTCGGCGCCGGGCAGCTCGCGGGCAATGACGCGGTCGATCTTGGCGAGTTCGTCCATGAGATTCTTTTTGTTTTGGAGGCGGCCGGCGGTGTCGATGATGAGCACGTCGGCGCCGCGGCTGCGCGCCGAGGAGATGGCGTCGTAGACGACGGAGGCGGGGTCGGCGCCCTGCCCCGCGCGGATCAGATCGACCCCCGCGCGTCCGCACCAGACGGCCAGCTGTTCCGCGGCGGCGGCGCGGAAGGTGTCGGCGGCGGCGACCAGCACTTTTTTGCCTTTTTCTTTGAGGCGGTGGGCGATCTTGCCGACCGAGGTGGTCTTTCCCGCTCCGTTGACGCCGATGAGCAGGATCACGGAGGGGGTGGTGGACAGGCGCAGCGGCTCGCCCTCGCCGATCAGGGTGGTCATGATCTCAGAGAGGCGCCGTTTGACGTCGGCGGGGTCTCTGAGCCTGTTTTCTTTGACGTCGCGGCGCAGCCGGTCCAGGATCTCCTCGGTGGCGGCCAGGCCTACGTCGGCGGTGATGAGCAGCTCTTCCAGCTCGTCAAAAAGGTCTTCGTCCACCCGCACGAACCGGGTGACGATCCGGTCGATCCCGCCGGAGAGGGCCTGTTTGGTCTTGGCGAGGCCGGCTCTGAGTTTTTCAAGAAATTTCATCGAGTTTCAGCTCCTGTTGCATGTGGGCGATCTCCGAGAGATCGACGCCGATGACGCGCGAGATGCCCTTTTCCGGCATGGTGACGCCGTAGAGGCGGTCCGCGATCTCCATGGTGCCGCGGCGGTGGGAGATGAGGATGAACTGGCACTCGGGCGACATCTTGCGGATGTAGGCGCCGAAGCGGCTGACGTTGACCTCATCGAGCGCGGCCTCCACCTCGTCGAGGATACAGAACGGGGTGGGGTTGACCTTGATGATGGCGAAGAAGAGCGCGATGGCGATAAAGGACTGCTCGCCGCCGGAGAGCAGCGACATCTTTTTGATGGTTTTGCCCGGCGGGGTGACGCTGATCTCGATGCCGCATCCCAAGACGTCCTCGGGATCGGTCAGCTCCAGGTGCGCCTCGCCGCCGCCGAAGAGCTCTCTGAACACTTCGTTGAAGTGCAGGTTGATCTGCTCGAAGGCGCCGACGAACTTGACTTTCATTTCGTTTTCCAGCCGGTCGATGACGTCGAGCAGCTCTTCTTTGGCGCGGCGCAGGTCGCGCAGCTGGACGTCCATGGCGTCGTAGCGGGCTTTGAGTTCGTTGTATTCTTCGACGGCGTTGGGGTTGACGGAGCCCATGGCGCGCAGGCGGTTGCGCGCCGAGGTCAGCGCCTGGACCGTCGCCGCCCGGTTCTCCCTGGTGACGGGGGGATAGTCGAGCGCCACCGCCTGCTCGTAGGTCAGCTCGTACTCCTCGTAGAGGTGCGAGCCGGTGCGCTCCTGCTCCTCCAGCAGGTTTTCGAGGCGGGTCTCGAAGTTGGCGTTGGTCTTGACGCAGAGTTCTTTTTCTTCGTTTTTCTTTTTGATCTTTTCGCGCAGCTCGGAAACGAGGCGGGCCGAGTCGTCCACGCCCTCCTGGAGGGCCTGGCGGCTGCCGCGGACTTCGTCGAGGTCGGCCTCGACGTCCTCTTTTTCGGTCAGGCATAGCGCACGATACTTTTCTTGTTCGGCGATCTTGTCCTCATGGGCCGCGATGCGGGCGCGCATCTCGCCGATCTCGGCGTCGAGGTGGGGCGTCCGCTCCAGGGCGGTGCGGATCTGCCCTTCGAGGGCTTCGACGTCTTTGGCGACTTCGGTGATCGCGAGGGAGAGGCGGTTGATCTCCTCCGTCTTTTCGGCTCGCTCATCGTCGATGGCGTTGCGGGAGACGGCGTGCTGTTCGCGGGCGTGGCGCGCGGCCTCGATCTGCGCTTCGAGTTCTGTCAGCTTTTTGGTCAGGGCGTCGCGTTCGCTCTCGCTGTGGCGGCGGGAGGCCTCAAAGTCGTCCGCGTCGGCGCGCAGGTTCTGGATCATTTTTTGGTTGGCTTCCGCTTTGGCGGCCGCCTGGTCGTAGGCGGCGAAGCCCGCGCGGGACATGGTGTAGAGGAGCTCTTTGTTCTGTTCGGCGTCGCGCGCCGTCTGGCGGCTCTCGGAGAGGGACCGGTCGTTTTCGGCCAGGGCGGCGTCGAGCCGCGCGATCTCCTGTTCTTTTTCTTTGGCTTTTTGGCTCAGCGAC
>JAGDBW010000006.1 GCA_017958845.1 Clostridia bacterium
CCGCCGTCGGAGGGGCCGCCTTTTTTGTCGCGGCTCTCGGCCGCCGCCCGTCCGTGCGGCTTTTCTTCCGTCTTTGCCCGGTTTTCGTCCGCCGCCCGTCCGTGCGGTGTTTCATCCGTTTTCGCGCGGCCGCCCGGCGCGGTCGCCGTCCGGCTCTCGTCCGCTTTTTGGCCGACGGTCTTCCGTTTGGTCGTCTCCGCTTGGTTTCCGGCCGCCTGCCTGCCGCTCGTTTTTCTTTCTGTTTCGGCCGCTCTCGCACGCTCGACCGTCTCTTTCGGCGGCAGGATCCGGCCTCTCATCTCATCCTCGCCGTGTTCCCGCGCGGCGCGGAGCAGACGGTGAAAGATGCCGAACATCAGCGAGCGGTCGGCCTTGGGCAGTTTGGCAAAGGAGGAGAGGATCATGCGCGTGCTGCGCAACTTGTCCGAGATGATGTCGGTCAGGGTCAGCCCCGGCGCCGTCAGCACCGAAAACAAACTGTCGGTAAACTGCTGTCGCTGCGTCATCGTGATCCCCCCGATCCAGCGGCAAAACGCCCTGTCCGCGCGCCGCCCGAAGGCCGAACGCTCCTCCCGGCGCGCAAAGCGGTCGCCTTCCGCCACCCAAGAAAAGGGGTCGTGCTGCAAAATATTCTTTTCGGTGCTGGCGATGTAGCAAAAACGGTCGGAGTGTTCCAGCAGCGCCCCCACGATCGAGGATTCGGGGATATAGGTCCAGAGCCGATCGGCCACGCGGGCAAATCCCGGCTCTTCAAAAAACGAGGGCATAAACCCCGGCCCGTCAAAGCTGAAGGCCGAGACCAGCCGATCCTGCACGTCCGGCGGCGCACACGCCGCGGCATAGAGGGCGAGGTTGCCGCCCTTGGAGTGTCCGGCGACGCGGATCGGCGCGTCGGGAAAGGCCCGCGCGGCGCGCGTCAGATAGTCGGCGGCGCGGATCTGCGCCCGCACGGGCGACACAAACGCGAGCATAAAGTTCTCTTTCCACCCGATCAGCGAGTCGTCGGTGCCCTGATAGGTCACGTACAGCGACCCGTCGGGCAAAAGGTAGGTCAGAGCGCCGAACTGCTCCTGCGTCGCCTTGTCCAGCCGCTTGTCGTAGCCGATGAGCTTCACACCGCCAAAGCGGGGCGCGCGGGCGGTCGCTTCGGCGAGGGTGCCGATGATATCCGGGATGATCGCGCCGAAATGCCGCTCCTTCGCCGGCCGGCGAAAAAACGCCTCGACCGCCGGACAAAAGTCCACCGGCACACCGTCAAAGTCCCGCGGCACGATCCCGGTATAGTTGAGAAAGCAGTCCATCGCGAGGATCAGGCCGTCCACTTCGGTCGGCGGCACGGCCGACAGCGGCAGATCGCCGCGCCACCGCAGGTAGGCAAAGATCCCGTCCCGCGCCCTCCGCGCGCCGATGCGTCCGTGCCCGGACTGCGTGCCGTCGGCGCGGTCCCGCTTTGCGTCGGCGCGGTTTTGTTTCTCCTTCGCCCCGGCGCGCGTTTGGGCGCGCGGCTCCTTGTCGGACATGGCGATCCTCCTTTCTTCGCTAAAAAAACAGCCGCTCTGTTCTGAACATCGCGTCGCCGGTCTTTACGGGAGGCGAGCACGACCTCTCATCAAAATCATTTTCCGTCATACAGCGTTGCTCCTCGGCTCGGACGGCTCGACGTACACGGGTACGCCTTTGCCGCCGCTCGCCCGGTGCGCCTTGTCTGGCGGAAAATTATTCGATAAACATCGCGTCGCCGAAGGAAAAGAAGCGGTATCTCTCCTTTACGGCCTCGCGGTACGCCGCGAGGACGCGTTCCCGCCCGGCCAGAGCGGAGACCAGCATCAGCAGCGTGCTCTGCGGCAGATGAAAGTTGGTGATGAGAGCGTCCACGACCTTAAAGCGGTAGCCGGGGTAAATAAAGATCCCGGTCTCCCCCTCGCAGGCGCGCACCCGCCCCGTCTCGTCGGCCACGCTCTCCAGCGTGCGGCAGGAGGTGGTCCCCACCGCCACGATCCGTCCGCCGTCGGCGCGGCGGCGGTTGATCTCGTCGGCCACGCTCTCCGGCACCGAAAAATGCTCGGTGTGCATCACGTGCTCGGCGATCTTTTTCGCCTTGACAGGTCGGAAGGTCCCCAGCCCCACGTGCAGCGTCACCTCGCCCCAGCCCACGCCCTTGGCGCGGATACGGTCGAGCAGCTCGGGCGTAAAGTGCAGCCCCGCGGTCGGCGCGGCGGCCGAGCCCTCCTCCTTGGCGTACACGGTCTGGTAGCGGTCGCGGTCTTTCAGTTTTTCCTTGATGTAGGGGGGCAGGGGCATGTTCCCGACCTCGCACAGCACCTCGTAGAGGTTGCCAAAGCGGGCCGCGTCGTATCCAAAGGACACCAGACGGTTTCCGTCCTCCAGGACACGCTCCACGCGGGCGGTCAGCACCCCGTCGCCAAAGACGAAGACCGCGCCCTCCCTGGCGCGCTTGCCGGGACGCACCAGCGTCTCCCACACGCCGCCCGGCCGCGCGCGGAGCAGCAGCAGCTCCTCCGGCGCCCCGTTCGCCTCCGCGACGCCCAGCAGACGCGCGGGGATCACCTTGGACGAGTTGACCACCAGCATATCCGCGGGGCGCAGGCAGTCGATGATATCAAAAAAATGTCGGTGAGCGATCTCCCCGGTCCGGCGGTCCAGCACCATCAGCCGCGAGCTGTCGCGGCGGGGCAGGGGCGTCTGCGCGATCAGTTCTTCGGGC
>JAGDBW010000041.1 GCA_017958845.1 Clostridia bacterium
AAAAAATGGTGCGTCGAAAACGGCAAAAAATACTTCTCCGTCGCCTCCGGCGGCGGCACCGGCCGCACCCTGCACCCCGACAACATGGCGGCCGGCCCGTCCAGCTACGGCATGACCGACACCATGGGACGCATGCACTCCGACGCCCAGTTCGCCGGCTCCTCCTCCGTCCCCGCCCACGTGGAGATGATGGGGTTAATAGGCATGGGAAACAACCCGATGGTCGGCGCGACCGTCGCGGTGGCCGTCGCGGTCGAAGAGAGTTTCAAAAAATAACCAAAAAACAACCACCCAAAAAAGAAGCCCCCCACGGAGCTTCTTTTTTCGTTTTTGCCGTCGCCGCCGCGTTTTCATCATGCGGTCGCGTCAGCGTCGCCCTTCGTGGGCGCACGAACAAACAAGCGCCCTCCGCTGACGAGGATAGACGGCGTCGCGGACGTTTTCTTTGCGGCGTTCACCCCGCCGCCCGCCCCGAAAAAACAAACGGAGACCCGGAAAGCCCGGGTCTCCGTTTTGTCGCCCGCCGCACGGGCAGGGCAGAGGGGAGAGGAGCGTTTCCCCCTCGCCGTCATTTCTTTTTTTCCATCTTGTCCACGGCCTTGACCACCTGCGCCAAGGCGGGAGAAAAGACCAGATTGACCGCCATCTCGACCAAAAAGTTGATACCGATGATGGTCACGAACAAAAAGATCCAGAATTGATCCACGCCAAACAACTCCGCAAACGCCTGCCGGAAGCCGAAGATCGCCCCCAGGGCAAAGATGCCGGTGTTGACCAGGGGCGCCGTCGCCGCGGCGGTCACCGCCGCCGCCATGGGGTTGATCCGTTTGACCCACCGATACGCCCACCCGGCCGCAAAACCGGCGCAGGTGCCCTTAAAGAGGCACAAAAAGATGGTCAAAAACGGCGTGTACTGGATCAGCGCAAAGGTAAAGGGATCGGCGCCCGTCAGTCCGTTGACCGTCACCGCGACGCCAAACAGCAGGCCCAGCACGGCCCCCGCCCACGGGCCGAGGAGCATCGCACCGAGCGTGATGGGGATGAGCACGACGCTGAAACTGGTCGGTCCGATCTTGACCGACCCGGCAAAGAATTGCAGCAGCAGCACGATCGCCGCCAACACCGCCAAAAAGACCAGCCGCACGGTTTTCTTGTGTTGTTCCATGACGTCCTCCTCATACAAAGTCCAAACAAAAGCCACAGAGGCCGCGCCTCCCGTTTCCATCTGGATTATAACAGACCCCCCGCGCCTTGTCAACCGAACAAGCATACAAAAATACGCCCGCCCGCAGGATAATTGTAGACGCAAATGACAAAATGTGATATACTGAAAAAAACAAAAAGAAAGGACAGGCACATGAAGGCGCACCTCCCCTACGACCGGGTCCTCTGGGACTTCAACTGCACCATCCTCGATGACCTCGGCCACGGCATCGAGGCCATCAACGTGCTGCTCAGACGCCGCGGCCTGCCCACCGTCGACACCCCCGAGCGCTACTACGCCGTGTTCGGCTTTCCCATCGTGGACTACTACCGTCGTCTCGGCCTGCTCGAAAAAGAATCCTACGCGACCTTAGCCGACGAATGGATCGCCGAATATCGCCGGGACGAGGCGCGCATCCCCGCCCGTCCGGGCGCCGTCGCCCTGATCCGCCGGCTGGCCGCCGCGGGCCTCCCGCAGAGCGTGCTGTCGGCCACCGAGAGCTCCATGCTCCGTTGCCAGCTCGCCTATCTGGGCCTCTCCGACGCCTTTGACGAGATCATCGGACGGCAGGATATCTACGCCCCCTCCAAGCTCGCCGTCGCCCTCGCCTGGCGGCAGAGACACAGCGACGAGCGCGTGATCTGCATCGGCGACACCGACCACGACTTCGAGTGCGCCGCGGCCTGCGGCATGGACTGCGTGCTGGTCGAGGGCGGACACCAGAGCCCCGAGCGTCTGCGCTCGCTCGGCTGTCCCGTTTTGCACGATCTGGACGAATTGGAGGCCTACCTGTTTGGAGATCCGGTATGAGAGCGACCGAGCCGGCCGCGACTTCGTGTTTGACAACGACTGGGACGTCTGCATCCCCGTCTCCTATACCCAGCTCGGTGAGACGCTGACCGTCTCCGCCTTTCCCGAGGTGCTGCCCGCCTTGCGCCGACAGCTGAACCGCCCCGACGCGGGCGACCCGTTCGCCCGCTCCGCGCTGACAGAGATGTGGCGTCTCCTCGCCCCCTATCTCGCGGAATGGGGCTACCGCGACGACCGTTTTCGCGCCGGTTGGGGACATATTCTCCGCATAGATCCCGAAACCCCCTGCCAAAAACCGAAAAATACCGACAGCCGCCCGCTGACGGCGGAGGACGAGAGCCACAACCGCACCACCTACGACTTTGCCGCGACCGCCGCCTGCGGACGGCTCATGTACGGCATCGAGCGGGACGGCGGGATCGTCTCCTGCGCCGTTTCGCACTGCGCACCCGGCGAGTGCGGCCCCGTCGTCGAGGTCGGAGTCGAGACGATCCCCGCCGCGAGAGGGCAGGGCATGGCCACCGCCAACCTGCGCGCGCTCTCGGCGGAGCTGCTTTCGCGCGGCTATACGGTCGAGTACCGCTGCCGCCATTCCAACCGCGCGTCGCTGTCCGTCGCCCGCGCCGCCGGTTTTCTCCCGGTCGGCCGTTTCTATCACTACGTCACCCGCCGCGTTCCGGACGCGGACAGAGCGAAATGACCATAACCATTGTTTACATATTCGCCCGACCCCATCCAAAACATCCCCGCATCCCCGCATACCCATCCCAAAAAAAGGAGGAAAGACCATGGCCTACGATGCCGGCATGCTCACCGCCGTCGCGCGGGAGATCGACGACTTCTGCCGCGGCGGCGCCCGTGTGGACAAGGTGTGGATGCCCGCCGCCAACGAAGTGGTGCTGCTCCTGCACGCCGGGAGAGAAAACAGGCGTCTGACCTGCTCGGCCTCCCCCTCCGCCGCCCGCCTGACCTTTACCTCCGCCGCCAAAGAAAACCCGCTCACCCCGCCCGCCTTCTGTATGCTGCTGCGCAAATATCTGCTCGGCGCGGCGCTGACCCGGGTGCGGCAGGAGGGGTATGAGCGCGTCGCGCGGCTCTGCTTTTCCGCCCGGGACGAGATGGGCTACGAAGCGGGGCTTTACCTCGTCTGCGAGATCATGGGCAAATACAGCAACCTGATGCTCCTCGCCAAGGACGATCGAATCCTCGGCGTGCTGCGTCCCGTGGACTTTACCACCAGCCGTCTGCGCCAGGTCCTGCCCGGCATGACCTACGAGCTCCCCCCGCCGCAGGCCAAAGAAGACCCCCGCGCCGAGACGGTCGAGCGCTTCGCCGACCGCATGCGCGCGGCCGATCCGGCGCAGAACGCCGTCCGCTACCTCACCGATACCTACCTCGGCACCTGTGCGCAGGTCGCCCGCCAGATCGTCTACACCGCGGCGGGCGACGTCGATCTCCCCCTCGGCCGCCTCCGTCCGCTGTTGCTGGCCGAGGCCTTTTGCGGCCACCATCGCCGCCTGCTCGACGGCGACGTCACCCCGACCCTCGTCACGACGCCGGACG
>JAGDBW010000042.1 GCA_017958845.1 Clostridia bacterium
CTACGTGGCGGCCATGGACGGCGTCTTTGGCGCAGGGGCGGTCTTTCCGCTCTCCATCCGCCCGCGCGGGGCCGTCGAGATCGAACTGTGACCGGGGCTCGGCGGTCGCCGGCCGCGGGAGCGGCTTTTGGGGCGCTTTGCGGCGGCTGTGACGAAACGGCCGGCCTCGGCCGCGGGTAGGTGAAAAAGGCGGGCGGCCGCCGGACCGCGCGGACAATAAAAAGCGGAAAAAACGGGCGCGCGTCAATATGTCCTGTTTTTTGGACACTATTGGGTGTATCATGAAGACAAGAGAGGCCGGGAGGCCGACGAAAAGAGAAGATACAGCCCGGCTGACGGCAGAAAAAAAGCCAAGCTGACGAGGAAAACAAGCCGGAAAAAGAAAAAAAACATCAAAAGGAGATAGACTATGGCAACCAAGAAAACGACGACCAAAACGGCAAGCGAGCCCAAAAGCGACAAGCAGGCGGCGCTGGAGACCGTGATCGCGCGCATCGAGCGCGACTGCGGCAAAGGAGCGATCATGCGGCTGGGCGAGAACGTCCACATGAACGTCAGCGCCGTCTCGACCGGGTCGGTGTCGCTGGATATGGCGCTGGGCATCGGCGGCGTGCCGCGCGGACGGATCGTGGAGATCTACGGGCCGGAGTCATCCGGCAAGACCACCCTGGCCCTGCACGTGGTGGCCGAGGTGCAAAAAGCGGGCGGTGAGGCCGCCTTTATCGACGCGGAGCACGCGCTGGACCCCGTCTACGCCAAGAACCTGGGCGTCAACACCGCCAACCTGCTGGTCTCTCAGCCCGACTGCGGCGAGCAGGCGCTGGAGATCGCCGAGGCGCTGGTCAACTCGGGCGCGCTGGACGTGATCGTGATCGACTCGGTGGCGGCGCTGGTGCCCCGCCAGGAGATCGACGGCGATATGGGCGCCTCGCACGTGGGCGTGCAGGCGCGGCTGATGAGCCAGGCCATGCGCAAGCTGGCCGGCGCCATCTCCAAGAGCAACTGTATCGTGATCTTTATCAACCAGCTGCGCGAAAAAGTGGGCGTGATGTACGGCAACCCCGAAGTCACCACCGGCGGCCGCGCGCTCAAGTTTTACGCCTCGGTGCGCATCGAGATCCGCAAGACCGAAAGCCTCAAGAGCGGCTCGGAGGTCTACGGCAACCACGTGCGCTGCAAAGTGGTCAAGAACAAGGTGGCTCCGCCCTTTAAGACCGCGGAGTTCGACATCCTGTACGGCACGGGCATCTCCCGCGCGGGCGAGCTGATGGACCTGGGCGTATCGCTGGGCGTGATCGAAAAGAGCGGGTCGTGGTTCTCCTTTGGCGGTGAGCGCATCGGCCAGGGACGCGACAACGCGCGCAAGTTTGTCGAGTCGGACGCCGAGCTCTTTGCCTCCATCGACAAAGCGGTGCGTGAAAAGATGGCCCAGAAGGACGTGGACGAAGAAGTGGCGGCGCTGGACGACGGCTCGGCCTACGATCTGCGCGACTTTGAGCTCTCCGACGAAGGCGCGGACGAGTGATGGGACGGCCGAAGCGCCCTCTCCCCTCCCCCGACGATCTCGCCTCGATCACCCTCGTCTCGCTCTCGCGCGACCGTCTGACGGTGACCTGTGCCGTCTCGGCCGCGCGGGCGGACGGGA
>JAGDBW010000043.1 GCA_017958845.1 Clostridia bacterium
AAGACCGCCTCTCAAAGGAGAGGCGGCCCGGCTGTTTTGGTTGGTGGGAAGTGGGGCGGTGCGAAGTCGGCGGCGGGGCGGCCGGGGATCGGCGGGCGGGGTGACTTGGGGCTTTCGGGGCGGGTCAGCGGTCGGCGTAGGTGGCGTCGAGATCGACGAGCATGGCGGTAAAGAGCGCGATGCTCTCCAGCAGCCCTTCGACCGAGATGGACTCGTCCGACTGGTGGATGCCGCCGTGTCCCTGCGGCAGGTCGAGGTCGCGGTGCAGGTACGGCGCCTCGCAGCCGCAGCTGAAGGCGTGGGTGAGATGGCGGGCGTAGGTGCCGCCGCCGCTGTAGATGACCGGGCTGTCGGCGTCGCCGGACAGCTGGCGGTAGGCCTCAATGAGGGCGACGGCGTCGGGCTCGTCCCGCGGGATGGAGAAGCCGGGGCTGTTGTGCATCTTTGTGATACGGAAGCCGGCGCGGGCAAAGGCGGAGGTGAGCGCCGCCTCGACGTCGGCCGAAGCGAGGGAGGTGCCGTAGCGTACGTCAAAGGAGAGCGACAGGCGGCCGTCGGCGGTGGCGACAACGCCGTTGGTGGCGGTGGTGGGGCCGAACTCGGGATCGTCGCAGGCGATGCCGAACGGAGCGCCCCAGTCGTCCTCGAGCCACGCGCGGACGCGGGCCAAGAGGTGCCGGTCGGCGCCGAGCGCCGGGCAGGCGGTCAGGACGCGGAGCAGGACCTTCAGGGCATTGAGCGAGCCGGCGGGCATGCTGCCGTGGGCGGTGACGCCGCGGGCGGTCAGGGTGATCTGTTCTTCTGTCGCGGAGAGCTCGCAGTGCTCGTCACAGGCGACAGCGGCGCGGAGCTGTTCGAGCAGGCCGGGGACGGGGGCGATGGTCGCCGTGACGTGATCCAGGATGACGTTGGGCGCGACGCCGCCCGCGATCTCCCGCACGACCGTAAGCGGCGCGTCGGAGGTCGCCCAGAGGTGGCAGATGCCCTTTTCTCCCAGGCAGACGGGATATTCGTTGTCGGGGACGAGCGAGACGTCCGGCATGGGCTGCTCGGCCGCGAAGGCGTCGACGTCCTCCATGCCCGTCTCCTCGGAGGCGCCGAGAAAGACGGTGACGCCGCATCCGAGCGGCAGGCCGAGGTCGCGGGCGGCGGCCAGGGCGTAGAGCGCCATGATGACGCCGGCTTTGTTGTCATGGACGCCGCGGCCGACGAGGCACCCGTCGTGCTCGACGGGCTCAAAGGGGCGGGTCAGGATCCAGTCGTCGGTGACCGGGACGACGTCGCAGTGGGTAAAGACGCCGATGGTGTGCGGGCCGCCGGGACGGCGCGCCAGGGCGTACCGGCCGTCGGAGCAGATCTCGCCCGACAGCCCTTCGCGCTCAAAGAGAGCGAGAGCCGTGTCCAGCGCCTCGCGGCAGGGGCGTCCCTGCGGTGCGCCCGGCTCGGGCGCGCCCTTGACGGAGGGGACGCGGACCAGCGAAAACAGGTCGCGTATGATCTCTTCGCGGCGGGAGGCTACGTAGTCGCGCAGGCGGGCGATGGTCTCTTGTGTCATGGTGGGTGGTCTCCTTTTTGATCTTTTTGTTGGGGGGTAGGGGTCCTTGGCGGCCGATCCGGGCGCCGCGGCGCCCGTCGGGGCGAAAAAGCGCGGGCAGGCGGGGCGCGGGATCAGATCAATAGAAGGTGGCGACTTCCGGCTCCGGCCTCTCGGCCGGGGAGAGAGAGAGGATCGACAGGACGGGGCCCGGTCCGCCGTAGAAGGAGGAGCGTTTGATCTCGATCTTCGCGGTGACGCGCACCCAGTCGTAGGAGGAGAGGCCGGCGGCCTGCGGCCACTCGGCGAGAAAGGCGCGGTAGGCGATGTCCGCCTCACAGCAGGTCATGACGTGGCGGCCGATGGCAAACGAGTTTTTGGGCATTTTTCCGTTTTTGGCGACGACGCCGAGAAAGGAGACGGTCTTTTGGTCATACTTTTCGGTCTCTTCGCTGATATCGCGGTACCACAGGGCAAAGTCGCGGTCCTCGATGACGATCGGGTCGGCGTTGATATCGAACGGCAGCGGGTCCTCGATGGTGTCAAAGTCGAGGTTGCCGTCCGTATCCTCGTAGGCGATGCGGGCGCGGCGGGAGACGCCGCGGACCAGTTTGTGCAGCGCCATGCGGTCGGCGGCGGGGGTGACGCGGTTGAAGATCACGACCTCGGTGCTGCTCAGCTTGTCGACCGTCTGCTGGCGCATGTTGGCGTTGTAGGTGAGGATGGTGGTCGCGTCGGCGAGGAAGATCTCCTGCGCGACGCCCCAGTTGGGCGGCATGTGATTGTAGAACGAATCGAGCTGCCACAGGCCGTTGTACTCCACGAGTACGCGCTCGGCTTTTGCCCGCTTGCGCTGGGCCTCGAGGCGATCTTCGGTAAACCAGGCCTGATCGGGCACGGCAAAGACCGTGACGCTCGCTCCTTTGTCGGGGCAGCGGCTGAGATCCAGCTCCTCTTCGCCCTCCTCGCAGAGCAGGATGAGCGTCCGCTCGCCGGCGTTGAAGTTTTCGTCCTCCATGGTGTCCCGGATGAACTTGGTTTTTCCGGCTTCGAGAAAGCCGGTGAAGAGGTAGACGGGGATGTTGTTCATAGTCTGTCCTTTTTTGGATATCGGTCGTTTTTTGGTCGGAGCGGCGGGGGGGTTTTTGTCCTCTTTTTGTGTTTGGGTCCGTTTTTGTTTATTTGACGCCGAAGAGTTCGGCGACGCGCGCCTCATCGAGCGAGGCGCCGATGACGCAGAGCCGTCCGACGGGCGCGGGCGTGCCGAAGCGCACGTCATGCTCGCCGGGGACGTAGTCGAAGTGGACGAAGCGGCCGTCCGGGGCGGCGACGATGCCCTTGGCGCGCAGGATCATGCCGCAGCCGCCGTCGGGATCGTCGAAGGCCGAGAGCACCTGCTCGATCTGATCGGGGGTGTAGGTGCGGGTGGTCTCCCGGCCCCAGCTGGTAAACACCTCGTCGGCGTCGTGGCCGTGATGGTGGTGGTGATGCTCGTGCTCCTCATCTTCGTCATCGTGGTGGTGACGGCAGCACTCGTGCTCGTCCTCGTCGTCGTCGGGATGGTGGTGGCAGCACTCGTGCTCGTCGTCGTCCTCGTCGTCGGG
>JAGDBW010000044.1 GCA_017958845.1 Clostridia bacterium
CATACAAAAGCATCGTTTTGCGCGGCGCCGGACAGGTCGCCGCGGCGCGTCCCGGCGGCGCGGATCCCGCCCGACCCGCCCGGCCGGAGCGCCGGCTATTGACGAATACCGCAAAAACGGATATAATAATATATTATTGATTTTGTTCGCCCGTCTGCCCGCAGGCGCGCACGGATCGATCATCCGGGCTCCCGCCCCGCGGCGGCCCGGGCGGAAAGGAGCGCCTCGCGGCGCCTTGAGCCATGAGAGATTATCCGGTACTCGTCATCACCGAAAAAGCCGAGCGCTCGCTGCGCGAGGGCCACGTCTGGGTCTATGACCAAGAGGTCATCGAGGTCCGCGGCGACTGTGCGAGCGGCGGGATCGTGGACGTGCGGTCCCGCAAGGACCGCTATCTCGGCTCCGGATTCGTCAGCGACTGTTCCAAGATCCGCGTGCGTCTGCTGACCCGCAACGCGAGCGACCGCATCGACGACGACTTTTGGCGCAGGCGCGTGGGCTACGCCCTGCGCTACCGCCTTTCGGTGATGCCGGACGAGGATTTTTTGTGTTGCCGGCTCATTTTCGGCGAGGCCGACGGCTTTCCCGGACTGACGGTCGACCGCTTCGGGGACGTTTTGGTGGCACAGGTGCTGTCGCTCGCCGCCGAAACGTATAAGGACGTGATCTTTTCGGCTCTGCTCAAAGAGATGAGCGACCTCGGCGCGCCCGTGCGCGCGTTCTACGAGCGATCCGACTCCCCCCTGCGCCAAAAAGAAGGCCTCGCGCCCTTTTGCGGCTACTTTTTCGGCGGCACGCCCGACGACGGGGGCGTGGTCGAGATCGTCGAAAACGGGCTCCGCTACGCCGTCGACTACCGCGAGGGCCAAAAGACCGGTTTCTTTCTCGATCAAAAATACAACCGCCGCGCGGCGGCCACGCTCGCCCGCGGCAAGCGGGTGCTGGACGCCTGCACCCACACCGGCTCCTTTGCGCTCAACTGCGCCCGGGCGGGCGCCGGGCACGTGACGGCCGTGGACGTCTCCGCCGACGCGCTGGCGTGCGCCGCCCGCAACGCCGCGCTCAACGGCCTCGCCGACCGCATATCCTTTGTCGAGGCGGACATCTTTGACTACCTGACGGAAAAAGTAAAAACAGGCCGCGGCCCGTGGGACATGATCATCCTGGACCCGCCCGCCTTTACCCGCAGCCGCGCCACGCTCAAAGCCGCCTACCGCGGCTACAAGGACCTCAACTACCGCGCCATGAAGCTGCTGCCCCGCGGCGGATATCTGTGCAGCTGCTCCTGCTCGCATTTTATGACCCCCGCCTTGTTTGAAAAGATGCTCGGCGAGGCGGCGGCCGACGCCGCCGTGACCCTGCGGCAGATCGAGGCGCGCTCCCAGTCGCCCGATCACCCCATCCTGTGGGGCGTGCCGGAGACCGAGTATCTCAAGTGCTATCTGCTCCAGATCACCTGACCCGTGTCAAAAAAACGGCCCGATCCGCCACCCCCGACGGCGGCGCGCTCCGCGCCGGACGGCGTCGGCAAAGGCGGACTCGCCCGGTCCGCTTTCTCGCTTCCGCTCCCCCACCACAAAAAAAGGAAAGCCCGTGCCTATGACCAAACCGACCCCCGCCCACCCCAACAAACGCAAACCTTTCTTTACGTTTATCCGGCGCATCCTGCGCGCGATCAAACCGAAGTGCCGCCTCACCGACCTGACGCAGGGGCAGGGCACGCCGGGCATCTTTTTGTCCAATCACAGCGCCGCGACGGGACCCCTGATGGTCGAGCTCAACCTCCCCTACGCCCACCACCCCTGGGGCGCCTACCAGATGAACGGCAGCATCCGCGAGCGCTTTCGCTATCTCTACCACATCTTCTTCCGCCAAAAGAAAAAGATGAAAAAGGTGCCGGCGTTTTTGCTCTCCTGCCTCTCGTCCTGCCTCTCCAAAGGCATCTACAAAGGCATGGGTCTGATCTCCTCCTATCCCGACCTGCGCCTGTTGCGCACGCTGGAGGCGTCGATCAAGTGCCTGGACAAAAACGAGTCCATCGTCATCTATCCCGAGGACTCCTCCGACGGATACAAGGAGCAGATCGAGAGGTTCCACGGCGGCTTTTGCCTGCTCAGCTCGCTCTACTACGCCCGGCGCGGCGTGGATCTGCCGGTCTACTCGATGTACTACAGCGAGCGGCATCACCGCATGGTCATCAGCCGCCCCTCCTAGATCCGGCCGATGATCGAGTCCGGCATGACGCGCGAGCAGATCTGCGCCTACTTCCGCGACAAGACCAATCGCCTCTACACCGACCTGATCCTCCCCGCGGTCCGCGGGGAGAGGGGGGAGGCCGTGCCCGCGCCCGCCGCGCCGGCGATGCCCCTCTTTGATCGTCCGGCGCCCCCGCCGCCCCGGCGCGCGGGG
>JAGDBW010000045.1 GCA_017958845.1 Clostridia bacterium
AACAACCGTTACAGCATAATCGGCCGGCGCCGGGGTTGCCGCCAAGGTGCCGTAAACCGCCAGTTCTCTCAGTTGTGCCGCCGCCCCTTTGGAGGAGGTGCTTACCAGTGCCACATAGCGGCCGCTTGTGTTTGCCGGCGGTGCTTGCGCGGCGGCGCGCGCGATGATATAATAAAGAAAACGAAACGAGGAGACGCGTCATGGGACGTGACGAGCAGATCCGGGACAACCTCGCGCGCGTCCGTGAGACGCTCACCCGCGCCGCCGCGCAAGCGGGGCGCCCGACCCCGACGCTGATCGGCGTCACCAAGCGGGCGACGGACGAGGAGATGATCGCGCTCATCCGGCTGGGCGTCGCCGACGTCGGCGAAAACTATCCGCAGGCGCTGGCGCGCCGGGCGGAGATGCTCGACGGAGCGGGACTGCGGCCCCGCATGCACCTGATCGGCCACCTGCAGACCAACAAGGTCCGGCTGGTCGTCGGACGAGCCGCCCTGATCCACTCGCTCGACAGCGAGCGGCTGGCGCTGTGCATCGAGCGCACGGCCGCACAGGCAGGCGTGATCCAGCCCGTGCTGGTCGAGATCAACGTCGGGCGCGAACCGGACAAGACCGGGGTCCTCCCCGAGCAGGCCCTGCCCCTCTGCCGCGCGGTCGCGGCCCTGCCGCATCTGCGGCTGCGGGGGCTGATGACCATGGCGCCGCCCGCCGACGACCCCGAGGACAGCCGTCCGTATTTCCGGCTCGTCAAAGGCCTCTTTGACGAGGGGCGCCGGGCCGGTCTGTTCGGCGACGAGCCCGTCCTCTCCATGGGCATGAGCCGCACCTGCGCCGTCGCCGCCGAGGAAGGCGCGACGATGGTGCGCGTCGGTTCTGCCCTCTTTTCCGACGATATTTGAAAGGAGCGTTTTGCGCCATGAGTTTTTTGAGAAAGAACAACAACGCCTTTACCGGTGACGGGTACTACGACACCGATCCCGTCTCCGCCCCCGAGAGCGAGGCCGACGCGCCCGCTCCCGCCCCTGCGCGCGTGGGTTCGGGCGCGATCGAACTCAAGGTCGTCTCGCCCACCCAGTTTGAGGAGGTCGCCGGCATCGCCGACCATCTGCTGTCGGGCTGCACGGTCTTTCTCAACGTCGAAAACGCGCCCAAGGAGACCATCCGCCGCATCATCGACTTTTTGTCGGGGGTGGCCTACTCCATCGGCGGCCGGATCAAAAAAGTCACCGCCTCCACCTACATCATCACCCCGAGCAACGTGGACGTCTCCGAGGCCGTCCCCTACTCGCAGGAGCAGGGCTGATCGTCTTGCGGTACGCGTTGTTTTTCCTGTGCCGGATCGTCTCCGCCTTTTTGACGGTGCAGCTCCTCGCCATGCTGCTGCGCGTCATCCTCAGCTGGTCCGGCACAGAGGAGGACGGCCCGCTCATGGGGCTGCTGCTGATGCTCACCGAGCCGTTTGTCGGTTTGGTGCGGGGGCTGCTTTCGCTGTTCGGCGTCGATCCGGAAGGACCGATCGACGTCGGCTTTTTCGTCGCGGCCATGATGCTCTCGGGCCTGCGGATGTTCCTGCCCAACGTGTCGCCCTGACCCGCGGGGCATAGACGAGAGGCGCCGCCTCCCGGCTCCGTCACAACATACAAAGGAGTGCTTTTTTGAACAAAAACAAGACCGTGCTGCTCTCCGTGTCGGCCGCGATCGTCGCGATCGGGGTGCTTCTGGACCAGCTCTCCAAATATCTCGCCGTCAGGTATCTGGCGCCCGTCTTTTCCCGCCCGCTGCTTCGGGGCGTGGTCGATCTGACCTATGTGGAAAACCGGGGCGCCGCTTTCGGTATGCTCGCCGAGCACCGCTGGGTGTTTATGGTCATCTCGACCGTGGCGATCCTGGGCATGTGCGCCTTTTTGCTGACCTTTTCCGAGCGGCGGCACCTCTTTCCCGCCGCGGCGCTGTCCATGATCATCTCGGGCGGGGTCGGAAACATGATCGACCGCGTCCGCCTCGGCTACGTCGTGGATATGATCGACGTCAGCCCGCTCTTTGACTTTGCGGTGTTCAACGTCGCGGACTCCTTTGTGTGCGTCGGCGCGGCGCTGCTCATCCTCTGGTATCTGCTGGACTGGATCAGAGAAGAAAAAGAAAACAAACGCCGGGCCGCCGAAACCGAAGCCAACGCAGCCGAAGCCGCAACTACCGAAACCGAAACCTCTGCCGAAACCCCCGCCGCGCGGGCCGACCGGCCGGCGCCGGAAGCGGCCCCGCATCCGACAAACATCGACGAACCCCCCGTCTCCGGGCAGACAGCGGACGCGGACGACGGACAAGACGATCGGGCGGCGCGCCATGAATAAACACGCACCGAACGCCCCCGACAAGATCGACCCGACCGGCGGGATCGAAGAGATCAAAAAAACCGACGCGGCCGAAGAGATCGACGAGATCGAAG
>JAGDBW010000046.1 GCA_017958845.1 Clostridia bacterium
AGCTGTGCGCGCACCTCGCGTTCCAGCGAGGGAAACAGCAGGCGGCGATAGCTGTCGGTGACGGTCTCGGACAGGATCGGTACGGCGGGGGAGGCGGGGTTCTTGACGACGAAAGCCGACAGCCGCGCCAGCGCCTTGTCCTCGTCGAGGCGGAGCGTCACTTTCAGATATTCTTCCTTCTCGCCGCGGTTGATGGCCAGCACGCGGTGCGAGCGCAGTTTCGGGATCGGCTCGGCAAAGTCATAGTAGCCCTCGTAGACCGACTCGCCCTCTTTGGCCTGTTTGGAGACGATCTCCCCGTCGGAGAGGCACAGTTCGCGCAGCATCTTGCGATACTCGGCGGTGTTGGCGATATCCTCGGCGATGATGTCGCAGGCGCCGGCCAGCGCCTCGGCGGCGGTCGCCACGCTCTTTTCCTCGTCGATATACAGCGCCGCCTCTTCCTCAAAGGTGCGCTCGTAGGCGTCCCGCTGCTCCGAGATGAGCTGCGCCAGCGGCTCCAGCCCCTTTTCGCGGGCGACCGACGCGCGGGTCTTGCGCTTCGGGCGATAGGGCAGATAGATGTCCTCCAGCTCGACCAGCGCCTTGGCGTTCTGCAGCGCCAGCGTGATCTCGGGCGTCAGCTTTCCCTGCGCGTCGATCAGCTGCGCGATCTCCTCGCGCCGCTTGTCCATCTGGCGCAGATAGTTCAGCCGGTCGGACAGCTCGCGCAGGGTCACGTCGTCCATCGACCCGGTCACTTCCTTGCGGTAGCGGGCGATAAAGGGGATGGTGTTCCCCTCGTCGAGCAGCGCCACGGCGCGCGCGACGTGTTCCTCTTTGAGTTTCAGTTCTTTGGCCAGTACTTTTACGGTATCCATATATCTCCTTTTGGCCGCCGCGCGGCCTTTCAAAATCTCATGATCTCAAAATCTCAAAACCGAAAAAATCAAAATCCGAAATCCCAAAGCTCAAAAAGAGCCCCGCGGATCCCGCCGATCCGCCCCGGCGCCCCGCCCGCGGCCGTCTCCGCCTTTCACAGCGGCGTCGCGGCCCGCAGGGCTTCGACTTCGTCCTCCGTCAGATATCGCCATCCGCCGCGGGGCAGGGCGGGGTCGAGCACCAGAGGCCCGAACGAGATCCGCTCCAGCGCCGTCACGCGGCCGCCGAGAGCGGCCGTCATGCGCTTGATCTGATGAAACCTGCCCTCGCACAGGACGATCTCGCCGCCCGTGCGGTCGGCGTCGGGATACAGCGCCGCCGGCAAGAACGTCTCGCCCGATTCCAGCGTCAGCCCCGCCCGGCAGCGTTCTTCCGCGTCGGGGTCGAGCGGCGCGTCGAGGGCAAAGCGATAGCGCTTTTCCACGTGACAGCGCGGGGAGAGCAGACGGTGGGTCAGCGGCCCGTCGTCGGAGAGGAGCAGCAGCCCCACCGTGTCGCGGTCCAGCCGCCCGCAAGGGAACAGCCCGCGCTTCTGCAAGTCGGGCGGCAAAAGAGAGAGCACCACCGGCAGTCCCTTCGCGTCCTCGGTCGCGCTGACGCAGCCCGCCGGTTTGTTGAGCATCACGTAGACGTGCTCCGTCCACGCGACGACGGCGCCGTCCAGCGTCACCTCGTCCGTCTCCGGGTCGATGTGCCGGGCGGGATCGCGCACGGTCTCGCCGTTGACGCGGACGCGCCCCCGGCGGCAGGCGGCCGCGACCTCCCGGCGGGTGGCCGGGCCCATCTGCGAAACAAACTTGTCCAGCCGCATGGCGCACTCCTTCCGAAAAAAACGCGAGCCCGGGCGCTCGTTTGTTTTGACTTTCCTATTATATCATATACCAAAATAAGATGCAACAATGAGTTGCGGCTGCCATAATCAAAAAAAAACAGACGAACGAAACGTCCGAACGCCGCCCCCTCCCCCGGACCTGCCGTGACGCACGCCGCCCGAAAGCCGCCAGCGGCCCAAAATCGACCGAAAAAGCCAAAAACCCCCCGCTTTTTTACACAAAAGCGGGGGGCGTCCGCGGGAGAGCGGGAGGCGCTCTGCGCCGCGATCGGGATCAGTCTTTCTTTCCCTGTTCGATCAGCAGTTTGATATACCCGTCGAGGGGATAGGCGCTGTCCGGGGCGCGCAGAGCGTCGCCCGAGAGCGCGTTGGTCCCGGCGATGCGCTCGGGGGAGGTGTGATAGCGTTTGGCCACCGACCACAGACTGTCCCCGTCGCAGAGGTACGCCGCCGTCAGGCAGTCCTCGTCCTGCGGGTAGGGGTGTTCCGTGTCGTCCGTCGCCGACCGGGCGATCCGCATCGTATGCAGGACGTCGATCTCGGCCGAGAGCGCCGCCTCGCATTCAAAGGACACCCGCTCCCCCTCGCACCGTCCCTTGGCCGAGAGGATCGAGAGCGTCCCCGTCGCCGTCGCTCCCTCGGGCGCGATCGACGGCAGCGTCACCTCGATCGTCTGCGGAGAATCAAAAGAAAAGTACGACAGTTCCGTTCGCCCGTCCGCGTCCGGCGCGCCGCGCAGCAGCATCCCCACGCGCAGCTCGACCCCGGCGCTCAGCCGGTTCCCCTCGACCGACAACGAAACGGGCCCCGCCGTCACATAGGTGTCCGCCACCCGGCATGGTCCCTCGTTTTCGTCGGCCTCCCGCGGCTCCGAGCCGCTCATCGTCACGGCGGCCGTGACGGTCATCGGGGTCTCCCACACCTCGGTCGTGCCATAGTCGACCCGGCTCGGATACTCGGTCGAAAAGCGATCCGTCGTCACCTCTTCCGTCGTCTCCTCGTACCCCACGCCCGAGAGCAGGACCGAGGCCGAGACCGTCAGAGACGATCCGCCCTCCTCCTCCGACACGTCGGCTTCGCAGGAGGTCAGGTCTCCCCGCACCACCGTGCGGACCGTCGCCCCCTCCCGCACGTCAAAGAGCCGCCCTTCAAAGGGCATCTTGACCGGCACGCCAAACACGTCGCCGTCCTCGTCGGCGCACAGGACGTTCAGCATGACCTCGCCCCGCGCCCGGCACTCGCCCGCCGCCGTCTCGGGCTCCTCGACCCGGATACCCCCGTCCGCCGACAGGACCCGGATCTCGCCCGGACGGTTCAGCCGCACGTTCTCGGACAGGTGGATCGGCTCACAAAAAAACGGCTCGGCCACCCGCCCGGTCACCTGTTTCTTCAGTTTTTCATGGCGCTGTGTCGTCTCGGTCTCCTCTTCGCCCGGCTCCCCGGGCGAAAAGATCATCGCCCGACAGACCAGCTCCGCCGTACAGGACAGCCGCCTCGGACCGCCCGGCCGGCAGGCGACGGCCCCCGCTTCACACCACCCGGCCGCGCGCGCCTCCGCGCCGTCCGGCGCGCCCGTCGGCACCGACCACTCATAGTCGCCCGAAAGTGAAGCCGAGGCGGGTCTCCCCTCCGGATCGAGATACAAGACAAAAAAGCGGCAGCTCCCGGCAAACTCCGCCTTCCCCCGATCCACAAACGTCCCGCCCGGCATCACCCGCACCCGCACGGACAGAACCCGCCGGATATCCGGCAGATAGTCCGGCAGGGTCAGATCGGCCGTGCAGGTGCAGGTGGTCGTCTCCGTCCGCGTCTGTCCGGGGGCAGTACGCGGCATGATGCTCTCTTCTCGCATGATACGCTCCTTTGTCGGTATTTTCGCTTCAATATATGCGCCCCCGTCGCCAAAAATGACCGCCATCGCCCTCGCCCTCTCGCCAAAAAACGACCCAAAACGCCAAAACCCCCACCCAAAAACCGCAAACACACCGGATACACCCGCTTCCTCTCGCCGGACGACCCGCCGCTTTCCCGTGGTGTGCGCGTGTTGACTTCTTTTTTGGGGTATGCTATACTGATACCGTACACCGCGCGCCCGCGCGGACGGGCGCCCGCTTCGCTCCCGCGCCCGCCGCACACAAGAAAAAAGGAACAAGAGAACAAAGATGAACCGCACCGATTATATCTATGAGGACAACCTCACCCGCTCCGTCCGCGACAACACCCGTCGGACCCTCCTCGGCTACGCCGTCTTTACGCTGGTGTGGATCGCGGCCGACCTTCTTCTGACGCTCCTCGCCGTCCTTTTTGCCCCCGGTCTGCTTGATACCGACTGGTTCATCTGGGTCATCAACGAGGTGCCCCTCTACTGCGTCGCGTTTCCGGTCTTGTGGTTCGGCTTCATTCGTCGTACGCCCCCCGCGCGCATCGACCGCTCCCGCGTCCCCGTTCTCCAATACCTGGGGCTCATCCTCCCCAACTTTACCGTCATGATCGCCGGCTCGATCATCGGCCGGTTCGTGTCGCAGCTTTTCGCCCTCTTTCCGTTCTTCAGCGCCGTGGACTTGCTGCAGAGCATCATGGACGCCGGCGCCTCCACCCTTTACACCGTCCTCGCTTTCGTCTGTACGGTCGTCATCGCGCCGATCATGGAGGAGCTGATCTTCCGCAAGATCCTCATCGACCGCACCGTGGCCCTCGGCCAAGGGACGGCCGTGCTGCTCTCCGGCCTGCTCTTCGGCCTCTTCCACGGAAACTTCTATCAGTTCTTCTACACCTTCTTCTTCGGCATGATCCTCGCGTTCCTCTACGTGCGCACGGGCCGGATCGTCTACACCATGATCATGCACGCGATCGTCAACTTTGTCATGGGTTTTCTCCCCACGCTGATGGAGCCCCTCTACGAGTCGCTGGAGGCAGAAACCGTCTCCCTCTCCGCTTCTATGGCCGTGACCGGCTATGTGATCATTGAGTACGGTCTGGCGATCCTGGGCATCCCCCTGCTCATCGTCGCCATCCGGGACATGAAGCGCCAGATCCGCCCTTCGCCGTTCTCGGTCTCGGAGCGCCGCCCCATCCTCTGGCGCGCGCCCGGGCTGTGGATGATAATCGGGGCGAGCGTGCTGGTGTTCGTACTCAATCTGCTCTGACCCCCGCTCGCCGACCAAGCCGCAAAAAAGCGGATCGGCCGGATCCGATATCAAACAGGCGGATATCCGATATCCGGAGCGTTTCCGGAGGCCGGATCAGACCTCCGGGGCCAAATCCAATATAAAGAGAAAAAAGATGAAACGGTTTTTTCTTCTTCTCCTGATCGCGGCGCTGCTGCTCCCCCTCGTCGGGTGCCAAAAGAGCTGCAAAAACAAAAACAAAGGCCCCGCCGAGCCCACCCCCGCGGCGCCCGTGACCGACGACACGTCCTACTATCCGTTCTCACAGCTGGGCGACGTCTCCGCCTACCTGTCGCTCTCTCCCTCCGACTGGGAGCGCCCGACCATCACGCTCCGGGCCGACGACTACCGCGTGACCGACGCGATGGTGACCGACGTCGTCCATGACCTGCAAAAGAAGTATCTGCCCGACTGCCCGACCCTGCTGCAGGTCACCGACCGCGCCGTCGCCCCGGGCGACGCCGTCTATATCTACTACACCGGCTACCTCGACGGCGTGGCGTTTGACGGCGGCTCCAACGTCTCGCAGAGCGTCCCCTCCCGTCTCGAGATCGGCTCGGGGCAGTTCATCCCCGGCTTTGAGGAGGGCCTCGTCGGCGTCCGCCCGGCCGACACCGCCATTGAGCGCCGCACGTCGGGCGAGATCACGGCCGACGACGTCATCCTCTTCAGCTACAACCTGACCGACACGGCCGCCGACGGCACGACCACCGAAGAAAACCGCGCCAACGTCCGTGTTGACCTATCCGACCCGGCCACCGACGAGCGCTACGGCGAGGGCTTTTCCGCCCGGCTGATCGGCGCGCAGCTCGGTCAGCAACTCAGCTTCACCCTCGTCGAGGGCGCGGGAGACCAGGGCGGCAGGACCTATGAGGGCGTCGTCTCCCTGGCTGTCCGGACGCGCGGCGTGACGGTCTCCGCCACCTTCCCCACCCCCTATCCGAACAACCGGGACCTCGCCGGCAGGACCGCGACCTTTGAGGTGGTCGTCTCTTATATCGAAGAAGAAGTCTACCCCGACCCGGACGCCGACTTCGTGGCCGCCGTCGGCTTTGAGGCGCAGACCGACGACCCCGTGGCGGAGTTTCTCTCCGCCGTGCGGGCCGATCTGGCCGACGAGCGAGAAGAGCAAAAAACGGCGGATATCCGCTCCGCCGTCTTCGCTTTGCTCTGCGAGCGCGCCGAGGTGATCGCCTGGCCCGCGGGCAGCGTCGAGTTCTTTTACGACCGCCAGCTCGCCGACATCACCGCCGAGTTCAACCAGGCCAACCAGTACTATCTCATCTACTACGGCTACTCCCCCTTTGAGACGGTCGGCGACTACATCCTCGCCGCCTACGGCGTCACCGACGAGACCGACGGCCTGGCCTTCCTGCGCCGGGAGTGCGAGCAGATCGTACTGGAAAATCTGGTGCTCCTCCGCGTCGCCCGGGCCCGCGGCTTTACCGTCACCGACGAGGACGTCCGCGCCTACGCCGCGGAAGTCGCCGCCTACTACAACGCCTACTACAACACCGACACCATCACCGTCGCCGACGTCATCGAGCAGTACGGCACGGAGCGTCTGATCTCCCGCGTCCTCTTCAGTATGGTCCTCGACGCCCTCGTTCCCGCCGCTACCGTGATCTACGAATAAAGCGAAAGAAAGCGAAAGGGAAGAGCACCCCCCAAAAAAGCAGCACCCTTTCGCATACAGAAAAAAGACGTGCGCCTCTCTCGCGGAGAGGCGCACAAATTCTTTTCGCGCCGCCGACGGGCAAAACAAAAAACCGACCGGAGACGGTCGGTTTTTTGCGTTGGCCCGGCAGGGCAGGGGTCAGGCGTTCGCCGCCTCCACGATCACGGCAAAGGCGTCGGGTTTGAGCGACGCGCCGCCGATCAATCCTCCGTCCACGTTCTCTTTTCCCAGCAGGTCGGCGGCGTTCTTTTCGTTCATCGAGCCGCCGTACTGGATCACGGTCGCCCCGGCGATCTCCGCGCCATACAGCTCGCCCAGCACGCGGCGGATGACGCCGCAGGTCTCGTCGGCCTGTTCGGGCGTGGCGGTCAGCCCCGTGCCGATGGCCCACACGGGCTCGTAGGCGATGATGACGTTCTTCATCTCCTCGGCGGTGACGCCCGCCAGATCCAACTTGATCTGCATCCGCACCACCTCGTCCGTGATGCCGGACAGACGCTGTTCCTTGACTTCTCCGACGCACAGGATGACCTTCAGCCCGGCCGCCAGCGCGGCTTTGGTGCGCAGGTTGACGGTCGCGTCGGTCTCGCCGAAGTAGGTGCGGCGCTCGCTGTGACCGATGATGACGTACTCGGCGCCGACCGCCAGCAGCATCTCGGCCGAGATCTCGCCGGTGTACGCGCCTTTCGGCTCATAGTGCACGTTCTGCGCGCCCACGCGGATGCGGGTGCCGCGGGTGGCTTCGACCGCCGCCGCGATATCCACAAACGGCACGCACAACACCACGTCGCACCCGTCTTTGCCCGCGATCTTCGGGGCGAGCGCCTCCGCAAACGCGCGGGTCGCGTCGGGGGTGTTGTTCATCTTCCAGTTGCCCGCGATCACATATCTTCTCATCGTTTTCTCCTTTTTCTTGGCCGCGGGGACCGGGCGGGGCAGGGCCCGCTCCGTCCTCCGCGGGTCGAACGACCGGACGATCAGGCGACCATCCGGAAAGCTTATTTGTCGAGCAGGCAGGCGATACCGGGCAGAGTCAGCCCCTCGAGAAACTCCAGCGACGCGCCGCCGCCGGTCGAAACGTGGGTCATCCGGTCGGCAAAGCCGAGTTTTTCGATGGCCGCGGTCGAGTCGCCGCCGCCGATGATGGACACGGCGCCGCTGTCGGCCACCGCTTTGGCCACGGCTTCGGTACCGGCGGCAAAGCGGCTCCACTCGGACACGCCCATCGGGCCGTTCCAGACCACGGTGCCCGCGCCCGCGATGCTCTTGGAAAACAGCTCCTGCGACACAGGCCCGATATCCAGGCCCATCCAGCCGTCGGGGATCGAGTCGGAGTAGATGCGCATGCTGATCGTATCTTCTTTGTACTCGCGGCCGATGATGTTGTCCACCGGCAGGATAAAGCTCACGCCCTTGGCGCGCGCTTTGGCCAGCGTCTCGCGGGCGAGGTCGAGCTTGTCATACTCGCAGATCGACGTGCCGACCGACGCGCCCTGTGCCTTAAAGAAGGTATAGGCCATACCGCCGCCGATGATGATGATGTCGCACTTGTCGATGAGGTTGTTGATGACGCCGATCTTGTCCGAGACCTTGGCGCCGCCCAGCACCGCCACAAAGGGACGGGCGGGATTTTCCAGGGCCTTGCCCATGATGGAGATCTCTTTCTGGATCAGATAGCCGCACACGGCCGGCAGATAGTCGGCCACGCCCGCGGTCGAAGCGTGGGCGCGGTGCGCGGTGCCAAACGCGTCGTTGACAAAGATCTCGGCCATCGAAGCCAGCTCTTTGGCAAAGGAGGGATCGTTCTTTTCTTCCCGCGCGTCAAAGCGCACGTTCTCCAGCAGCATCGCCTCGCCGCTCTTCAGCGCGGCGGCTTTGGCCTTCGCGTCGGGTCCGATCACGTCGGCGGCCAGCGCGACGGGTTGTCCGAGCAGCTCGGTCAGTTTCGCCGCGACGGGCGCGAGCGAATACTTGGGATCGACCTGTCCCTTGGGTTTGCCCATATGCGAGCAGAGAATGACGGCCGCGCCCTGTCCGAGCAGATAGCGGATGGTGGGCAGCGCCTCGACGATGCGCTTGTCGCTGGTGATGACCCCGTCCTTCATCGGGACGTTAAAGTCGCAGCGGACGAGGACCTTTTTGCCTTGGACGGCAATGTCCTCAACGGTTTTTTTGTTGTAAGCGGGCATAGATGATTCCTCCGAAAATCTGATATCTTTCAAAACCTCACCTATCATATCACAAAACCCCCCGCCCGTCAATCAAAAAAATACAATAAATCACAATATCTTTTTCCTGTCTTTTTTATTTGTCCCGCGTCCCCTCCGTTCTCCTGTCTCCCCGCCCTCTCCGGGCACCAAAAGACCGCCGAAAAGCCAAAACCCCGCCCTTTTTCCCCCTTTTTCCGGCACATCCCGCTTTCCCTCATTTACCCGCGGCTTTGCCGGCGGGCAAACGCACATTTCCAGCGGCCTTCCCGCGTTTTCCCGCGGGAAAACATCCCGCGTGCGCTTCCCGAGCGCGTATGTCGTGTTTGCGCCCCGCGCATATATCGAGCATATCCCCGATGCGCGCACACCGCCTTTTCTTGACACGGGGGGCGGGGGAATGGTATACTACAGACAACGACCGATCACCGAGGGGAGGCGCCTATGGAAGAAAAAGCATTCGTCAGGACCCTGTCCGACCTCTTTGCTCAAAACGGGCAGACGCGCCATCTGTCCCACGCGCGCAGCGAGGCCTTTTTCCGGCTGACCGGGCGTCTGCTCGCCGAGAACGAAAAATACAACCTCACCGCCGTCACCGACGTGCGGGACGTGATCCTTCTGCACTATATCGACAGTCTGACCGTTGAGCCGTATCTGCCCCGGGGCG
>JAGDBW010000007.1 GCA_017958845.1 Clostridia bacterium
ACGTCTACGCCATGGTCGACGCCGTACCTGACAGAGGGGAAGTCACCGTCGTCCGCTCGAACGTGACGGTGATAAAGACCGAACGCACCGCCACCGTCACCGTCACCGACGCGGGCGGGTACGACGAGATCCCGATGACCGTCGCTCTGACGGTCGACGGCGACGTCTGGACGGCCGCCCGCGCGACCCAGAACGGCCGGATCGCCGACGCGCGCCTCGAGACGGTCGCCGGTGTGACGACGTTTTACGTGACCGTGACGCCCAACGCCGGCGCCCTGACGGCGCGGGCGGGCGCGGAGACCGCCGCCTCCCGTTCCATGACGGACGTCTACCACCGGCGCGCGCTTGCCACCCCCGATATCCCGGTGGACATCTCCACCCCCGAAGAACTCTATATGCTCTCGGACTACGTCCACCGCGACGGCTTCACCGAGGGCGTCACCTTCCGCCTGACGGATGATCTGGATCTGACGGGCTATCCCGTCTTTGATCCCATCGGCTGGGAGCATCTCAGCGAGGCCTCGTCCGGCAACTACTACCGCCATCCGTTCCGCGGCTTCTTCGAGGGCGGCGGCCACACGATCAGCGGCCTGCGCGTCTTTCGCACCGTCTGCGGCGCGGGGCTGTTCGGCACCATCAACGGCGGCGCCGTGCGGCACCTGACCGTGATCGGAAACGTCCGGGGCATCAAGCGCACCGGCGGCATCTGCGGCGACGCGATCTGCACCGAGTTCGAAGACGTGGTCTTTTCCGGCCACGTCCGTTCGGTCGCCCACGAAAAAGACCGCAACGGCGGCAGTTACGTCGGCGGCCTGATCGGCCAGGCCGACTCCTGCACGCTCACCGGGTGCCTGGTCGTCGACGCCGACGTCGACGCCCGTGCGGCCGCCACCGAGAGCCGCTGGAGCCGATACTACTCCCGCTTCGTCGAAACGTCCAACAAATCCTACAACAACGGCTGCTCGATCGGCGGCCTGATCGGCGGCTTCAACGTCCGCTACGGCTCCGGCGGCTCGGTCGCCACGGTGATCACCGACTGCGCCGTCTACGCCTCCGTCACCGCCCACTCCGTCTACCAGCGCAACACCGGCGAGATCTGGGGCGGGGAGAAGGTCGGCGGCCTGATCGGCTCCGGCGGCGGCACGCTCATCACCGATTGTCTTGTCGACGTCCAAGTCCGCGGCCGCAAAAACGTCGGCGGCGTCTACGGCTACCAGCACAACAACCCGGCGACAAAAGTCTACAACACCGCCGCCTACGGCACGGTCACGGCCCTCGAAAACGCCGGCGGCCTGGACGGCTGGATCGGCAGCAACGGCAGCGCCTATATCGACAACTGCCTCTGCGCCGTCACCTCGGTCCAAGCGGAGAGCAACGCGGCCGTCTGTATCGGCCTGACCTCCGGCGACGGAAAGAACTATCCCCGTCCCGCCTATGTCCGCTACCTGCCCGTCGGCGACCTCCCCGTGACCAACTACGGTGAGGGCGCGTCGGGCGGCACCTACGCGACCGGCACCGAGGCGGAAAACCTCGCGGCGCTCAACGACCGGGCGGCCGCCAAGGGCTACGGAACGTGGACGATCCGGGGCGGCCGCCTCGACCCGACGTCTCTTGAGGTCGTGCGCGTCGATTTCGTCGACGGACAGGGACGTGTGCTCGCCGTCCGCTACGCAAGGTCCGGCGCCGCCGTCACCCCGCCCGCCGTGCCCGACGAGCCCGGCCGCGTTTTCCGCGGCTGGTCGGAGGACCTCTCCTGCGTCACGGCGTCCGTGACGGTCACCGCGCTCTTTGAGACGGTCGAGACCTGTACGGTCACCTTCCTCGGCCGCGGCGGCGAGACCCTCGCCGCCGGGACGGTCAACCGCGGCGCCGCGCTCCCCGCCGTCGCCGCTCCCACCCTGACCGGACTGATCTTTGACGGCTGGCAGGGCATGACCGGCGACACGGTCGAGCATGATCTGACGCTGACGGCCGGCTATCGTCCCGATACCGCCGCTCTCGCCCCGCTCGTCGAAGCGCTCGACGCCGCGGCGACCTCCGAACAAAAGCACGCGGCCATCCGGGCCGTCGCAGACTTCGTCGCTCTCTGGAACGAAGAAGAACGCGACGCCGATCTCCCCGTCGCTTACGTGGCGGCGCGCTCGGACTACGACCGCCGCTCCGCCTCGGGTGCGGCCGACCTCGCGGCCGCCCTGACGCTGTTCGGCGATTGACGACTCCCGTCCCTCGTACTCGTCGGCCGGGCGGCCGCCCCGACCCTCTTCGGCGTCTGCCCGCCCGCGCCCCCGCGGCCGACCGCGCATCGGCTCTCCCGGCCGCCCCGACCCTCTTTGGCGACAGGCCGTGCCCATACGCGTCGCTTTGACGACAAAAAAAGAACGCGTCCCCGCGTTCTTTTTGTCCACAGCGTTTTATACGTTTGCCGCGATCTTCCGGCCTTTGACGCTCCCGTTTGTCCCTGCCGTCACCGGCAGGGGGACGACCCGCTCACCACTCGTCCCGCACGACGGGGTGGAACCGTCCGTCGCACAGCGAGCCGTACATGGCCCACAGGATATCCAGCGGCAGCATCATCTCCGCATAGGAGCGCGGCTGTTTTCCGGTCTCGATCATCCGCGCCACGTCGTCCAGCTCCGCGTAGTGCAGCCGACCGACTTCCTGTGGCGTGACGTGAGCAAACTCGCTGCCGTCGGGATAGCAGACGCACGCGTCGTAATGAAAGCCCCCCTCGTGCCACAGACACGAGACGTCAAAGCCGTCATAGCGGCACACGGCCGAGACGTTCACACCGTTGCGCGACGCCCACACCGAGCGGACGTCTTTGCCAAAGACGCTCAGCACGATCTCCACCAAATGCTGTGTGTAAAAGAAAAACCCACCAAATTCTTCTTCCATTCGGACAGGGCACACCACCGATCCGCCGAGCAGCGGCCGGTCGGCCGGCCTGTTTTTTAAGCTCTCCGCCAGCCGCGCAAACGCGGGCGCAAAGGGCATAAACGACCCGCCCGCCACGAGCGACCCGCTCTTTCTGGCCGCCTCGATGAGC
>JAGDBW010000008.1 GCA_017958845.1 Clostridia bacterium
CGGGCAACTACGGGGGCTATTCGATCTTTTCCAAGATCGTGCTCTCCCTCGCCATGCTGCTCGGGCGGCTCGAGATCTACCCGATGCTGCTCATCTTTATCCCCCGCACGTGGACCAAGAAGTGAGCGGGGTCTGACCAAAACGACATCGACGAGACGCCGGCGGCAAAACGTCCGCAGGCGAACCAAAAAACCGCCTCTCGCAAGAGGGGCGGTTTTCATATCCGGACGGGGCTGTATGCGGGGGCGGGGGTTTGTGCGCGTTTTCTCGCGTATGCGGACGGGGGCTATGCGCGTTTGTTCGCGGGCGCGTCGACAGGCGAGGGGGCGGCTTCGGCAATTTTGGCGGCTTCGGGCGTGTCGGCGGACGGCGGATCGGTCCGGGTATCGGGGGCGTTGTCGGCGGGGGGTGATCCGGCGGTCGTCGGGCAAGCGGGCGTCCGGGTTTCGGCGGCGGGGTGGAAATCGGGCGCGGCCGTGTCGGCGGGCGGGGCTTCGGCGGTCGGGTTTTCGGCGAGTTTCCGGCCGTCGCCCAGCCCGACCGCAAAGTAGTAGACGAGCATGGAGGTACAACAGACGAACCAGCCGGCGGGGTAGCTCATGGCGATGGGGAGCAGGCCCCGGGAGACGTAGGTCGAGACGATCCAGAGGTATAGCTGGCGAAAGCCGACGAACGAGCCGAGCAGGATGACCATGGGCGGGATGCTGCGGCCCGCGCCGCGCAGGCCGGCGGCGAAGGTCTGGTTGACGCAGGAGAAGAGGTAAAAGGGCGTGATGCACCGGAGCAGGGTGGTGGCGACGGCGATCATATCGGCGTCGCGGCTGAACACACCCGACAGATACGGCGCGAGGGATATGACCGGGATCATCAAAAGGACCGTCACCCCGGTCGCCAGGAGCCACGAAAAGAGCAACCCTTTTTTTGCGCGCGCGACTTTGCCGCGGCCGAGGTTCTGCCCCACAAAGGTCGTGACGGCCAACGCCAGCGACGTGATGGGCAGAAAGATAAACTGGTCGATCTTGGAGTAGGTGGTCCAGGCGCCGAGGGCGACCACCTGCATCCGGGTGGCGTCGGAAAAACCGGGCAGCTCGATGGCGCCGATGTAGCCCTGGACAAAGACGTTGGAAAAGGCGGTGACCGCGAGCTGCAGCGCGGCGGGCAGACCGACGTAGAAGATCCGGCCGAGGATGCGGCGGTCGATGCCCAGCTCCCGCAGACGCAGCCGGACGACGCCGGGCGAGCGGAGCAGGGCCGAGACGGAGAGGACCGCCGAGAACAGCTGGGCCACGACGGTGGCGACGGCGACGCCGGCCACGCCCATGCGCAGCCAGGCGACAAAGACCAGGTCGAGCACGATATTGATCACCGAGGCGACGACCAGATAGCGGAACGGGCGGCGGGAGTCGCCCACCGCGCGCAGCACACCCGCCGCCATGTTGTAGATGA
The DNA here is from genome assembly GCA_017958845.1 of Clostridia bacterium. Classification (GTDB taxonomy): domain Bacteria; phylum Bacillota; class Clostridia; order Oscillospirales; family CAG-272; genus UBA1740. The sequence goes on from JAGDBW010000008.1 coordinate 1,447, forward strand.
GCAGACCCGACATACCGCCAAAGTAGATAAAGAGGTAGGTCGCGGCCGGTCCGTAGACGCCGCCGTCCGCGGTGCTGCGCAGCATGGCGCGCAGGATGAGGGGCGTGGTCAGCACCCCCGCGGCGGTAAAGAGCACGCACAGCAGCAGCGTCAGCGTCATGGCGGTGTGAACGGTGCGGCGCACGCCCTGCTCGTCCCGGGCGCCGTAGCGGTGGGAGATGATGACCCCCGCGCCGCTGGCCAAGCCCGAAAAGAAGCCGATCAGCACGTTGATGATCGGGCCGATCGACCCGACCGCCGCGTACTCGGCCGGCGCGCCGAACCGCCCGATCACCCAGGTATCGACCAGATTGTAGAGCTGCTGAAAGAGGTTTCCGACCAGGAGCGGCAACGCAAAACGAACCAGACAGCCGAGGATGCTCCCCTCGGTCATGTCCAGGTCATGGCGGCGCGCGGGTCGATGGGCGGTCGGTCGGGTGTCTGTCATGGATGGCACGTTCTTTCGGCGGGATGTGGTCTTTTGGCGCGGGTGGGGCGGGGGTTTTGACTTTTTCTGCGCGGTTTGGGTCGGCAGCGGCAAACGTCGGCCGGCCGACGGACAAAAGGACAAAAGAAAAAGACGAAAGAAAAAGAAAAACGAACAAACACATTATACGCCCGCCCGGTCGAAAAATCAAGGCGAAACGGAAGAGCGAGCCGCAAAAAAACGAAAAAAAAGGAAAACCGTCCGTCGGGGTCGGCGCGGGTCGCGCGCGTTGACACGTCCGCGCGGGCGTGGTATAATCAAACACGTACATGTGCGGGCGGGCCGGCAGAAAAAGCACGGCCGCTCCGCCCGAAGGGAAGATACAAGGAGGCGTGTCCATGAAACACGTGTTTGCCCGTCTGTGCGCGTCGGCGCTGCTCGCCGCGCTGCTGCTGTCGACGCTGTCGCTCTCCGGCTGCGCCCTGTTCGACTTCTTTAAAAAGGAGCAGGGCAGAGCGCCTGCCGCGACCTCCGCGCCCGCCCCCGTCGTGTCGCTGCCCGACGAGACCGTCTATCTGATCGCCTACGATCTGGGCGGCGGCGTCTTTGACGGGCCGACGTGGTACACCGAGTCGAGCGAGGACTTTGTGATCGGGGAGCCGACCCGCGCGGGCTATACCTTTGAGGGGTGGACCGTGGCCGGCCGCGACGGGATGGGCAAGCGCCTGACCGTGCGCCGGGGCACCAAGGGCCATCTGTCGCTGACCGCCCACTGGAGCGTGATCGAGTATACGCTCACGCTCGATCCCGCCGGCGGGAGCGTGGACGACGTCCCCGCGACCTACACGATCGAGTCGGACGCCATCACGCTGCCCCGGCCCACGCGGCTCGGCTACGTGTTTGTCGGCTGGTCGGGCCCCGGCATCGACGGACAGGACAAAGACGTCGCCATCCCCCACGGCAGCACGGGCGACCGCGCCTACGTCGCCCATTGGGCGGACGTGCCGCCGGGCCTGCATTTTTCGGCCTCGGAGGAGTCGGTGGAGATCGACTACGCCATCTCGGAGGGGGGCGACGTCGTGACGCTGACCGCCCCGGTGCTGTCGGGCGCTTTTCGCTTTGTCGGTTGGACCGAAAACGGACGCGAGATCTCCCGCTCGCCGGTGCTGACCTTTGAGCCGTTTGGTATCCAGGTCATGTCGGCCGTCTATGAGGAGCTGCCGGTGCTCACCTACGATCCGGCGGTAGGCGGGGAGCTGTCCGTGTCCGTCACGGGCACGCCCGCGCAACTCTGGGGCGGCGGCGCGCGCTACGCGGGCGCGGTGACCGACGTGACGCTCGAGAGCGGGCGCGTCCGCTTTTCGGCGGAGTATCTCGCCTCGCTGGAGCCCGGCTGGTACGACTTTTGCGCCCGGACGGGCGAGACGAGCGAGTGGTTTCGGCTCCGCGTGCTCGGCGCGGGGGTCCGCCGTCTGGAGATCGACTATGACACCGACCGCTATCCGGCGGCGGTGGTGACCTTTGCGTGTGACTGCGGCGGCGCGCACACCTGCTCCGTCGACGGCGGCGCGGCGTTTGCCTGTCACAGCGGCGACGTTCTGTCCGGCTACGACAAGTCCCGTTCGCACACCGTGCGGGTGACCTGCGCGGCGACGGGCGACTATGCCCAGGTGACCAAGGCCGGCTGGACGGCCTCCTCCCGGACGTATTATGAAACGACGTTTACCTACGGCGGGCACGTCTGGGACATGGTGGTCGAGGACGAAGAAGAGTTTGCCGCCATGATGGCCTATCTGGCGCTGGTGCGCGGCATCATCGACTACCACGACGGCCGCAACTCGGCCGAATACCGGTTTTGGGCCGCGGGAGAGATGACCGCCGTGCTCTACGACCGGGATTCGTGCTCACGACTCTACAGAGAGGCCTTTGCCTCTTTCAGTCTGCCCATGGCGCCGCGCTACGCCACCTCCGCCGACTCGCAGGGGAGCTGTATGGTCTCCTTTACCTACGCGGGCGTCTGCGACGTCATGAGCCCTCAGGAGCTCTCGCCCGTCGAGGACGGGCAGGGACTGCTCGTCCGCGGAGACCGGGCGGAGGACTTTGAGGACTTTCCGATCGACCGGCTGACCGAGACGGCGCTCGTGCGCACGGTGTTTGAGCTGGAGCTGTTGCCGTGGGGAAAGAAGCCCGTCTTTGACGACTCGCCGCTCTCGCAAGCGGCCAAAGACGTCTACGACGCCGCCCGCGACGTGCTGCGTCTCTACGTGTCGAGCGATATGAACGACTACGAAAAACTCGCCGTCATCTACGCCTGGCTGGGGCTGAACGTCACCTACGACCACTACGCCGCCGCCTCGCCCGAAGCGGCGCGGCTGCGGGCCTTTACCGCCTACGGGGCTTTGGTGGACCGGCTGGCGGTGTGCGACGGCTTTGGCAGCGCTCTGCGGCTGATGTGCCAGATCGAGGGCATCGAGGCCGAGGAAGTGACGGGACTCAAAGAGGACGGCGTCGTCAACTCCGGCCACGCCTGGAACAAGGTCAACATCGACGGCGTCTGGTACGGCGTCGACGCCACCTGGGCGGGCGCGTCGGGCCGGTACGTGACCATGAAGTACCTGTTTTTGCCCGAGGACGTGCTGGTCGACGAGGGCCACTACGAGTGCTGGTGTGAAGAAAACCGCATCGCCTCCCGCAGCGTCCTGCGCTGCGCCGTCTCGACCTTTTCCTGGTACGACATGGCGTCCGAGGGGCTCGGCGTGGATCGCCGCGTCGGCTCCAAGGAGGAGATGCTCGCGCTGGTCGACGCCTGCATGGCCAAAGGCCTGACGATGACCGAGCTGATCTGCGAGGGCGACTTTGTGAGCTATCTGCAATTCGTCACCGACGTCAAACTCCGCGGCTTTACGTACTATACCATCGGCGACGGCGAGCGGTACATCCTCCTCTTTGAGGACTGACGAAACCCGCGTTCGCGCGTCCAAAAGCAAAAATGCGCCCGTCGGCGGACAAAACCGCCGACGGGCTTCTTCGTTTGGAGAGGAATCAAAACCTCTCTATAAAAACAAAAAGGAAACCGAAACTTCGATTTCCTCTTTGACGAGCTGAAAGCGAACACCGACATTTCGCACTTCTTATGGTTCTACGTTCGCTTTCATGTTTGCGCCATGCGCAAACATCCTTTGTTTTGCCGTTTTTCCAACATACGTTGCCCGGTGGGCTCTCCAAAACCGAGGCAGAGTCCGTTTGCGGACGACCCGAG
>JAGDBW010000047.1 GCA_017958845.1 Clostridia bacterium
CAGGGTCGCGGCTGCGCTGGACCGTCACCCGGCCGTGGGGGAACAAAAGAACGTGGAGATCGTCCGCCGCGAGGCGGACGGCTCGCTCTCGATGTGCGTGCGCGAGCGCGGCAGCGGCCTGACTCTCGCCTGCGGGAGCGGCGCCTGCGCCGCCGCAGCGGTGGCCGGGATGCTGGGCATCGTGGAGCGAGGTGCCCCGGTGCGGGTGAGGATGCCGGGTGGGGTTTTGGATATTCTGGTGGATTTTGACGGGTCGATACGCATGAAAGGCCCGGCGGAATTTGTCTGTGCGGGGGAGGTGGTCTGGGATGATGAGACATCCGGGTTTTGGGCAGATCAGGCGCGGCTATATCTTTGGGGAGATCAGGGAGAGACTGGCGGGGCGGATCTGTGACCGTCACGGGCGGCGTCTGATCTCACTCGGCGTGGGCGACGCGACGCGTCCGATCACCCGGGCCGTGGCCGACGCGATGAGCCGGGCGGCGCGGGAGATGTCGGTCGCCGCGACCTTTCGCGGGTACGGGCCGACGGCGGGCTACGCTTTTTTGCGCGATGCTGTCGCCGAGCGGTACGCGGCGCGGGGGCTGTCTCTCACGGCCGACGAGGTCTTTGTGACCGACGGGGCCAAGAGCTGTCTGACGGCGCTGGCGGCGCTGTGGGGCGACGTGCCGATGTACCTGCCCTGCCCCGCCTATCCGGCGACGGCGGACGCGTGTCGGCTCGCGGGGCGGGAGATCGTGTATCTGCCCTGCGACGAAGCGCGGGGCTTTCTGCCGCGGCCGGAGGATCTGCCGCCGCGGCCGGGGGTGGTGTGGCTCTGCTCGCCCGCCAACCCGCAGGGGGTGGCCTTTGACTATCCGGGGCTCGCGGCGTGGGTCGCGGCGGCGCGGCGGCGAGGGGACGTGATCGTGTCGGACGCGGCCTATGCGCCTTTTGTATCCGGGCGATACCCCGCGTCGGTCTACGAGGCGCCGGAGGGGCGCGCGTGCGCGGTGGAGGTCTGTTCTCTCTCAAAGGGCGCGTCCTTTACCGGTCTGCGGTGCGGGTGGTGCGTCATCCCGCGCGGGATCGTCACCGACGGCGGTATCCCGCTGCGGGACAGCTGGACGCGGCGGGCGGAGGCGACCGTCAACGGCGTGGCTTATCCCGTCCAGCGCGCGGCGGAAGCGGCGCTCCCGGACGAGGCGGCCGAGCGGGACAACGCGGCGGCCTATCTCGAGGGCGCCCGCCTGCTGGCGGCGGCACTGGGGGCGGCGGGATATCGCTTTTGCGGCGGTGAGGTGTCGCCGTACCTGTGGGTAGCATGCAAAAACGGCGGGGGTTCGTGGTCTTTTTTTGAAAACTGGGTCGAAAACAAAGGTTTGGTCGTGACGCCGGGCGTCGGATTCGGCGAAGGGGGAGACGGGTACGTTCGGCTGTCGGCCTTTTGCTCTCCCGCCGACTGCGCGGAGGCGGCGGAGCGGATACGGAACGGATAGGCGCGCGGTTTTCGGTCGGGCGGGCGGTACTGTGCGCGATGACCGGGTGTCGTCGGCGTTTGGCGGGCGGCGGGCGGGATGAAAATGTGCGGGGATGCTTTACAGACGGGCGGGCTTGTGATAGAATAAAGGAGACAAAAACAACCGACGAGGACAAGCGTATGGACAATATGAAACTGGCGGCGCTGCTGTTTCCGCAGCCGCTCAAAACCCCGGAGGAGTGGGAGGCGATCTACCCGCCGCGGCAGCTGCCGCCGGGCGCTGTCGTGACCCGCATGGCGCCCAGTCCGACGGGCTTTGTGCATTTGGGCAACGTGGTGCAGGGGCTGGCCTCCGAGCGGCTGGCGCATCAGAGCGGCGGGGTGCTCTTTCTGCGCATCGAGGACACCGACGCCAAGCGCGAGGTGCCCGGCGCCGTGGAGGTGCTGATCTCCTCCCTGTCGCACTATCGCATCCGCTTTGACGAAGGGGCGACCGCCAAGGGCGACGTCGGCGCTTACGGTCCCTACCGCCAGCGCGAGCGCGCGCCGATCTATCACACCTACGCCAAAAAACTGGTGGAGGAGGGGCGCGCCTATCCGTGCTTTTGCTCCGAGGAGGAGCTGGCCGAGATCCACGCGAAGCAGGAGGCCGAAAAAGATAATTTCGGCTACTTTGGGAAATGGGCGAAGTGGCGCGACCGGCCGCTGTCGGAGATCGAGGCGGAACTGGAAAAGGGGACGCCGTGGGTGCTGCGCTTTCGCTCCGAGGGGTCGGAGGAGCGCAAGATCCGCTTTGTCGATCTGATCAAGGGCGAGATGGAGCTGACCGAGAACTGCATGGACCACGTGCTTCTCAAGTCCGACGGCATCCCGACCTACCACTTTGCGCACGCGGTGGACGACCACCTGATGCGGACCACGCACGTGGTGCGCGGCGACGAGTGGCTCCCGACCCTGCCCTTTCATCTCCAGCTGTTCGACGCGCTGGGCTTTGCTAAACCGAAGTATCTGCATATCGGGCCGCTGCAGAAGATGGACGGCGACTCGAAGCGCAAACTGTCCAAACGCAAGGACCCCGAAGCCGCGCTGACCTACTATCGCCGCGAGGGCTATCCGGTCGCGTCGGTGTATGAGTATCTCCTGGGCGTGCTCAACTCCAACTTTGAGGACTGGCGGCGCGCCAACCCCGATCTGCCGGCGGACGCGTTTCCCTTTTCCGCCAAGAAGATGAACCCCGCCGGGTCGCTCTTTGACGAGGCGAAGCTGCGCGACACGTCCAAGAACGTGGTCTCGCGCATGACGGCCGACGAGGCGTACGAGCTGACCCTCGCCTGGGCGAAGGAGAACGACGCCGACTGGGCGGCGGTCCTCGAAGAAAACCCCGGCACGGCGCTCGCCGCCCTCGCCATCGGCCGCGGCGGCAAGAAACCGCGCAAGGATATCGCCGTCTGGTCGGAGGTCAAGGGGTATATCGGCTATCTCTTTGACGGCTGCTTTGGCTACGCGGACGAGCTGCCCGACTGGGACCGCGCCGACGCCGCCCGGGCGCTGAACGCATTTGCCGCGCTCTACGACCCCGCCGACGACAACACCGCGTGGTTTGAGAAGATCAAGGGCGTGACCGAGCGCCTCGGCTACACGACCGATATGAAGGCCTACAAGGCCGATCCCGCCGCGTTTCGCGGCAGTGTCGCCGACGTCTCCGCCTTTGTGCGATACGCCGTCACCGGGCGGCTCAACTCGCCCGATCTGTGCGAGCTGATGCGCATCCTCGGGCGCGAGAGGTGTGTGGCGCGGCTCAAAGCGCTGGCGGATAAGCTCGGCGGGTGAGGGCGAAAAAGCGCAAGCGAAAAAACGAAAAAAGAAAGAGCGGAAGCGCGAGCTTCCGCTCTTTCTGTTTGAATAGGTCAGTCGTGCGGGACGGGGCGGCGGAGGGTGGTCTCGCCCTCCGGGGTGACGTGGAGGCCCAGCAGGGCATCCGGGGCTTGTCCCTCTTCCACCCAGCGGCGGATGACGTCCAGCTCGTCCCCGTCGGGGACGCGGCGGCCGCCCGCGCGATACGCGCGCCAGCGGTTCACGCCGTCGCCGCCGACGTTGTGGTCTTTGCCGGGCAACAGAAAGTAGCGGACGCAGCGGTCGGCGCGGCGGCGGCCGATGGCAGCGCGGACGCGAGCGAGGTACTTGTGCGACGAGTGAAACGGCACCAGAGCGTCGGCCGCGCCGGCGTAGATCAACAGACGCCCGCCCGCCGCGTCGAAGGCGGAGAGATCGGGATCGTCGGCGTCGAGGTGCGGGGTGAGGACGCGGCGCATCCGGGCGTAGCCTGCGTGGTAGTCGAAGTCATCCACGTCGTAGCCGGGGCCGTACAGCCACACGAAGGTATAGCGCAGGGGATCGACGTCGCCGTGGATCATATCGTGGAAGGAGAACGCCGTCTTTTCCGCGCCGGCGGGGATGCCGGCGTAGATGCGGCGGCCGGTGACCGGGTCGCGCGGGCCGTCGTAGACGGCGAGCAGCTTTTCGCGCTGTGTGTCGGTGAGCGGCAGGCGCCGGGCGATATCGTCCACGAGGCGGGTGACGACGCGGCGGTCGGTCGACGGACGGGAGACGATGCGGTCGCCCGGCTCGCCGTCGCCGCGCGCCTGCATGAAGTCGACGGCGGCGTTGTGGATGGCGTCGATCTCCTCATCGGAAAAGAGGGGTTTTCCGTCTTTTGCGTGCAACTGGTGATAATTCCAGATGAAATAGGTGTGCAGAGCGACGCGCGAATGGGCGGGCACGCCGGCGACGATGCCGTTGTAGTCGCGGGGGAAACGCTGGGCGAGCGACATGGCCTGCTGGCCGCCGGTGGAGGCGCCGAGGAAGTAGCAGAACGACGGGTCGCGGCCGTAGACGATGCGCGCGGCCTGTTTGGCGGCGAGGGTCATCTCGTGGTTGGCGCGCCAGCCGAAGTCGTCCCACATATCCGGGTTTTGGTACCCGGCGGCGGCGCCCGCCGAGGTGCCGAGGTCGGAGGCCGCGGCGGCGTAGCCCTGCGCGGCGTGGTGACAGAGCAGTTCGGTGGGGATATAGCCGCCCAGCCCGCCGATGCCGACGCCGAGAAGGACGCCGTTGTACTGCTCTGCGGCGGGGAGTCGGATCTCGACGCGGATATAGGAGCGCGCCCCGGGGGAGAGCGCCAGGCGGACGGTCAGCGAGCCGTCGTCCTCCCGCGTCAGGGACGGCCAGTCGTCGCCCTTTTTCGGGGAGGGGTGGGCGTCAAAGAAGCGGGCGATGGCGGCTGGGACGGACGGCTCCTTGTTGGCCGCTGTTCGATCTTCTTGTTTCATGCTTTGACCTTCTGCTCTTCCAGGAAGGCGACGACGTCGGAGACGCGCTCGAAGGCGGCGAGTTTTTCGTCCGGGACGGTGACGCCGTACTGTTCTTCGATGGTCATGAGCAGCTGCAGGACGTCGAGCGAGTCGGCGCCGAGGTCGTCTTTGATGCGGGAATCGAGGGTGACTCGGTCAAGGTCGATGCGGAGTTGTTTGGCGAGGGCGGAGCAAACGGCTTCGGACATGGGTCTATCTCCTTATTTTTGTAATTCTTGGGGGAGGTTTTCGAGCGATTGCTCGATTTTGGCCGAGAGGCCGCCGAGCTGCATACGGTAGGCCTGTTCGATGCAATGGGTCACGTGCGAGGCCTTGGCGGAGCCGTGGCCTTTGACCATGACCTTGGAGCAGCCGAGCAGGACGCTGCCGCCGTAGTTCTGGTAGTCCATGTAGGTCTGCTCTTCCTTGAACATCCGGCGCATCAGCAGCGCCCCCATCTTGTAGAGCGGGCGGGCGTAGATGTCCTTTTTTAGTTTTTTGAGCATCTCAAGGCTCGTGCCTTCGGTGGATTTGATGAGTACGTTGCCCGAAAAGCCGTCGCAGACGACCAGATCATAGTCGCCGGAGAGCAGGTCGCGGCTCTCCATGTTGCCGACAAAGTGGACGCCCGGCGTCTGTCGGAGGAGCGGGTAGGCGGTCTTGCGCAGGTCGTCGCCCTTTTCTTCTTCGACGCCGATGTTGAGCAGCGCGACGCGGGGGTTCTCTACGCCGTAGACCTCGCGCAGATAGAGCGACGCCATGACCGCGTACTGGACCAGATACGCCGGGGTGACGTCCACGTTGGCGCCTGTGTCGCAGATGCCGACGATCCCGCCGTTCATGGTCGGGAGGATCGGGCAGAAGGCCGGGCGGATGACGCCGCGCAGGCGTCCGACGCGCAAAAGCCCCGCCGCGACGAACGCGCCGGTCGAGCCGCAGGAAACGAGACCCGCGATCTCCTCTTCGCCGTCGGAGAGCAAGCGCACGGCGGTCATCAGGGAGCTGTCGCGTTTTAGCCGGATGGCGTCGGTGGGCTTTTCGCCCGGGTCGATGACCGAGGGGGCGTGGACGATCTCCATGCGGGCGGGGTCATAGGGCGTCTCCGTTTCGGCGAGGCGGCGGCGGATGGTCGGTTCGTCTCCGGTCAGCACCAGCGCGAGGTCGGGGTGTGCGGACAGCGCGGCCAGCGCGCCGTCGATCTGCGCCGCGGGGCTGCGGTCGCCGCCGAAACAGTCAACAACGATCCTGATCATGGCTCAGTCTCCTACCGACAGTTTTTTGACGTAGGAGCGGCGGCGTTTGTGACGGACGTTCTTGAACCGCTTCCACTGATTCTGGATCGCGTAGTTGTCTTCGAGGTTGAGGTTGGTCTCCGCGTGGTCGATCTGCGGATCTCTCAGCATGCGGAGCAGGCCGGCCGAGATGATGGTGGAGATGCCGCGATTCTCGTAGGCGGGATCGACGGCGACCAGCGCCAGGTCGAGCACGGTCGGGTGTTTGATCGCGTAGAGGATCCGGACGATCGCGGCGGGCGTGAGTCGCCCCTGCGACTTTTGTACCGCGCGGGAAAGCGACTGGAAGCACAGGCCGCAGCAGACGACGCGGTCGTGCTCGTCCAGGATGACGGCGACGTGTTTGATATCCACGATGAGCTTGAAGCTCTTGATGAGCGAGCGGCGCATCGACGGGGTCATGGGGACGGTGCCGTACAGGCGATCGTAGCCCGCGTCGATCAGGTCGAAGAACTGGTCGGCGTAGCGGCGCAGAAAGTCGCTGATGTTCTTGCAGGGGCCGAAGCGCAGGTTGTAGCGCTTCATGATGAAGTCGGCCATCTTGTCCAGTGTGCCGTCGTCCTCGTCGGGCGGATAGATCTTGCTCTCTGTCCAGTCGACTTCTTTGACGTATCCACGCGCTTCGATGAGCGTCCGGTAGTAGTCGGCGTTGTACTGTTCTTCAAAGGTGGAGAGCTGGTCAAAGCCCTCGATCAAGAGGCCCTCGCGCTCCAGGTCGGAAAAACCGAGCGGCCCGCAGACGGTGTCCATGCCCCGCTCCAGCGCCCAGTTCTCCACCGCGTCAAAGAGAGCGTCGGAGACCTCGCGGTCATCGATGCTGTCAAAGCGGGTGAAGCGCACGCGGCGCTCGCCGGTCTTTTGGTTGGCGGCTTTCTGGAGGATGCCGGAGATACGGCCGACCATCACGCCGTCGCGGTAGGCGTTGTAGTACACGGCCTCACAGGTCTCGTAGTAGGCGTACCGGGGATTGAAGATCTGCTTTTCATCTCCCCAGAGGGGCGGGACGAAGTGGGGATTGTCTCTGTACATCTTGAGCGGGAAACGGAGAAACTCGCGCTGTTCGCGCCTGGTTTTGACTTCTCGGACGGTGACCATATCGGCTCGGATGCTCCTGACTCGTTTGTTTTTTTGAGGAGGCGTTTAGCGGTGGGAGGCGTAGAAACTGACGCCGACGCCGCCCGGGCCGCAATGGCCGCCGGCGGTGGGGTTGACCGGGAAAGAGACGATGTTCAGCGACGCGCCGAACTCGGCGCGCAGGGCCTCGGCGATCTGATCGGCGATCTCGGGCGCGTCGGTGTGGCCGATGACGATGCGGTGGCGGTCGAGGTCGCGCCCCTGCTCGCGCACGCGGCGCAGCAGATGGGCGACGGCGTTCTGACGGCCGCGTTCGGTGCCGACTTTGACCATCTTTCCTTCCTCGTTTGTGTAGATGATGGGGCGGACGCCGATGAGCGTGCCCATGAAGGCGGAGAGCCCGCTGACGCGGCCGCTGCGATGAAAGAACCTGAGGTCCTCGGCGAAGAAGTAAAGGGCGAAGTGATCGACTTCGCGCTCGGCCCACGCGAGCATCTCCTCGACGCTCTTTCCGGCTTTGTACATCTCGCCGATCTCGCAGGCGATGTTGTAGCTGATGATGGTGATGCCTTTGGTATCGATCTCATAGAGTTTGCGCTCCGGGTACTTTTCGGCCAGGTCGCGCAGGGCGACGTGCATGTTGTCAAAGGTGGCGGACATGGCCGCGGAAAAATGCACGTAGAGGATGTCGTCGCCCGCCGCGAAATGCGGCTCGAAGTACTGCACGTAGCGAGCGGGGCTGATGGCGCTGGTGGTGGGCAGCGCGCCGCCGCGCAGGGTGTCGTAGAAGGCCTTGTGATCCACGGGGCGGCCGTCCTCGAAGGGGTAGAAGGTCTCGCCGTTCAGCGTGTAGGGCATGCTGATGAGGTGGTAGCCGTATTCTCTCGCGACAGAGGGGGTCAGGTCCATGTCGGTATCCGCGAAGAGGACAAGCATGAGAGATCTCCTTTTTTTGTTTTTGTTTTTTCCATTATACACGGAAAGGTGAAAAAAAGCAATCGGGCGGGGGTGGGACGGTGTAGACAATTTTGGCTGTTTGTACAAAAGAGGGGCGGGGCCGCGCGTTTTGGCGGATCCGACCACAAGGGGAGCGGGGTGGAGGCGGCTCCGCTCTCGTCAAAAAGACGCCGCATCAAAGACGCAAAGAAAAAGAGGAGCGCACGCGGGGCGCGTCCCTCTCCTTTGTCTCTCGTCGGTCGATCACTTGATCTCGACGGTCGCGCCGGCGGCTCCGCTCCGGTCAAAATGACTTTGGATCAAAGCCGCAAAGAAAAAAGAGGAACGCACGCGGGGTGCGTCCCTCTCCTCTGTCTCTCGTCGG
>JAGDBW010000048.1 GCA_017958845.1 Clostridia bacterium
CGGGCCGTCGGCGGGGTCCGCCCCGTCGGCGGGCGGGGCGAAAGACGCGAGGATCTCGCCCGAGTCTCTGAAGACCTGCAGATAGTAGCGCTCGGCGCCGGCGATCCAGCGGCCGATCGCCTCCATGTCGGCCGGGGTGTGCAGCTCCCGCACGACCGTGGTGCGGAACTCGTAGGGCACCCCGCCCTCCAACAGAAACGCCGCGCTCTCGCGGATGGCGTCGAGGGGCGCTTTTGGCAGGCCGACGGTCTCGGCGTATCTCTGTTGGCTGTTTTTGATATCCATGGCGACGTAGTCGACCAGACCCGCCTCGACGACGCGGCGCAGGGCCGCCGGCAGGGCGCCGTTGGTATCCAGCTTGACGGCGAAGCCGAGGTCTTTGATCCTCTCAAAGAAGCGGTCGATATCCCGCGCGAGCAGCGGCTCGCCGCCGGTCACGGCCACGCCGTCGAGGATGCCGCGCCGTTTGGAGAGAAAGGCGAAAAACTCGTCCTCGTCCACGTCCGGCAGCTCGTCGGGTGCGAGAACCAGAGACGCGTTGTGACAAAAGGGGCAGCGGAACTGACAGCCCCCGAGAAAGACCGTGGCGGCCATGTGGCCGGGATAGTCCAACAGGGTCAGTTTTTGCAAACCTTTGATGACCATGAGAACTCCTTTAGAGAAAAAGAAAACCACAACATTTTGTGTCTGGTCGAAAAAGATTATACTATATATTGTGGCGCGTGTCAATGAGAAAAAACGAAAGAATACGACAAATTTGCACGGTCGGTTTTGTGCATTTGGTAGATTTTTTGGAATTTTCAAAAAGGACTTGAAAAACGGGAAAGCCGCGTTCTCCGTTTGTGCTCTTTCTCTTTTTATCTTTTGATGCAAAATAAGCAGAAAAAACAACTGTTTTTGATGCTTTTTTACATTGACTTATCCTGACAAGAAATTTTATAATGAGGGTGTTCCGTCGGCGGGGCGCATCAGGCGCTCCGACCAGAAAGAGCGGAACGGGTAAGGTTATGTTTGCTCTTCGTTTTGTTTGGGACAAGCTGGTCGGCGTGCGGTGGAAGGTCATCGCGGCGCTGTTTTTGTCCGTCGTGGGGTGTCTGATCGCCCTGATCAACCCGTATATCTCCAAGCTTCTTGTCGACCGCGGCATCAAGGGCGGGGAGACGAATCTCGTCGTCCCGCTGGTGCTGGCCATGTTTGGCGTCGTGGCCGTCAAGGGGCTTGTTTTTATCCTCAAGATCCTGCTTTTGGAGCAGTCCAGCCAGACCATGATCATCCAGATGCGCTGCGCCATCTTTGACAACCTGCAGCACCAGGAGATGGCCTTTTTTGACCGGGTACATACGGGCGACCTCATCACGCGGTCGCTGGGGGATCTGGATTTTTTGCGGCATTTTGTGGCCTGGGTCACCTACTGTACCGTGGACGCGGCGGTCATCATCGTCACCTCACTTTTCATGCTCTTCTTTGTCAGCTGGCAGCTGACGCTGGCGCTGCTCGGCGTGATGCCCTTTGTGCTCCTGACGTCCATCCTCTACAGCAAAAAGGTGCGGCCGCTGTACCGGCGCAACCGCGAGTGCCTGTCGCGCCTCAACACCGGCGCGACCGAAAATATCGACGGCAACCGGGTGGTCAAGGCCTTTGCGCGCGAGGAGTATGAAAAGGAGAAGTTCGACGCGCTGAGCCGCGACTATCGCAACGCCAAACTCAAGGCCGCCATGGCCAACCTCAAACTGGCGCCGATCATGACCTTCTTTTCTCAGTCGCTGACCGTGATCGCGATGCTGGTCGGGGGACTGCTGTGCATCTATCGGGGCGACCGCTTTACCGTCGGGTCGCTGACGCTCTTTATCTCCGTGGGGGCGTCGCTGACCGCCGCCATCACCAATATCCCCAACCTCATCAACGCCTGTCACCAGTTCGGCGTCTCGGCGCGCAAGGTCATCGAAGTCTGCGAGGCCTCGCCGCTCATCGCCGACAGTCACGACGCGGCCGCCCTGCCCGCAGGCGAGCGCCTGCGAGGAGAGATCGAGTTTTGCGACGTATCCTTCCGCTTTAAGAAGACCGGGCAGACCGTGCTGGATCACGTGTCCTTTTCGGTCAAGCCGGGCGAGACGCTGGCCGTCATGGGCCCGACCGGCAGCGGCAAGACGACGCTGGTCAACCTGCTGGTGCGCTTTTATGACGTGACGGGCGGGGCGGTGCTGCTGGACGGCGTGGACGTGCGGATGCGCAAGCTGGAGGACATCCACCGCTCGATCGCCATCGCCACGCAGGACGTCTTTCTCTTTTCCGACACGGTGGATGGCAATATCGCCTTTGCCGACGTGGAGATGAGCGAGGAGGCCGTGGTGGAATACGCCCGTCTGGCCGCGGCCGACGGCTTTGTGCGCGGGATGAGCGAGGGGTATGAGACCATCATCGGCGAGCGCGGCGTGGGACTCTCGGGCGGACAGCGTCAGCGTGTCGCGCTGGCCCGGGCGCTGGCGGCCGAGCCGTCGGTGCTGGTGCTGGACGACACGACCTCCGCCGTGGATATGGACACGGAAAAATACATACAGAACTCGCTGCGCAGCCTGCCCTTTGACTGTACCAAGATCATCATCGCCCAGCGCATCTCCTCGGTCTGCGACGCGGACAAGATCATGATCCTGCAGGACGGACATATCGACGTCGGGACGCACGAGTCCCTCGCCCGCACCAACGCCTACTATCGCGAGGTGTGCGAGCTGCAGGACGTCGGCGACCTGCCGCCCTTTGAGGGCGTGCGGGAGGAAGGAGGCGTCGTCGCATGAGCCGCAACCGCTATGATATCGACGAGACGCTGGAGCGAAAACTCGACTTTTCCAAGATCGGGCGCATCTTTGCCTACGTCAGGCCCTATCGCCGGGGCATGGCGCTGGCCCTCTTGCTCATCATCGCGTCGTCGCTCTTGGGCCTGTTTGTCCCCACGCTGCTCCAGACCCTGATCGACGACGTGATCCCGCAGGGACCGGACGGGGTGCCGGAGCTGGTCAAGATCACCGTCTACGCGGTGGGCGCCATCCTCGGCTCGGCGCTGCTCGGCACGCTGCGCAACGTCATCATGGCCCGCGTCGGCCAGTCGGTGGTCTACGACATCCGCCGGGACCTGTTTGCCAAACTGCAGGAGCTGCCCTTTGACTACTACGACAGCCGCCCGCACGGCAAGATCCTGGTGCGCGTGGTCAACTACGTCAACGCCGTGTCGGACACCATGACCAACGGCATCCTCAACGCCATCGTCGATCTGCTCAACATCGTCTTTATCGCCTTTTTCATGCTCCGGCTCAGCCCGATCCTCACGCTGTACGTGCTGGCGGGCCTGCCGGTGCTGATCGGCATCACGCTGTTCTTTAAAAAGTATCAGAGACGCTTTAATTTTGTTCTCAACAACAAAAACTCCAACCTGACCGCCTACACCTGCGAGTCCATCGCGGGGGTCGAGGTGTCCCAGATCTTTGCGCGGCAGGGGGAGAACCGCCGCATCTTTGACCGTCTCAACGCCGCGTATCACAAGGCCTGGATGCACATGGCGATGATGAGCAACGCGATGAGCCCCATCACCGAGACGCTCAAGCAGATCGCCGTCGGCACCGTGTATATCGCCGGGGCGGTGTGGATCGCGCGCTCGACCGGCGAGCCGGTGGCGGCGGGCGTGCTGATCGCGATGGGCACCTACGCCTCGCGGTTCTGGCAGCCGTTTATCAATCTGGCCAATCTGTATACCAACTTTGTCACCACGCTGACCTATCTGGAGCGCATCTTTCAGACCATGGACGAGCCGGTCCGGATCACCGACAAGCCCGACGCCCTCTCGCCCGACGTCTACCGGGGCGAGGTGGAGTTCCGCCACGTGACCTTCGGCTATGAGCCGGGGCAGGTGGTGCTGCCGGATCTGTCTTTCCGCGTGCCGGCGGGCACGTCGGTCGCGCTGGTGGGCGAGACCGGATCGGGCAAGTCCACCGTGGTCAGTCTGATCAGCCGCTTTTACGGCGTGCCGGACGGCATGATCTACATCGACGGCCACGACGTCAACGACCTGTCGCTCCGCTCGCTGCGCTCGCACATGGGCGTGATGCTGCAGGACAGCTTTATCTTTTCCGGCACCATCGCGGACAACATCCGCTACGGCCGCCTCGACGCGACCGACGAGGAGGTGCGCGCCGCCGCCCGCGCCGTGTGCGCGGATGAGTTCATCTGCCGGATGCCCGACGGCTATCAGACCGTGGTCAACGAAAAGGGCGGGATGCTCTCGCAGGGGCAAAAACAGCTGATCGCCTTTGCGCGCACGCTGCTCTCCGACCCGGCGATCCTGGTGCTGGACGAGGCGACCTCCTCCATCGATGCCAAGACGGAAAAACTGCTGCAAAAGGGGATCGAGGCCCTGCTGGTCGGGCGCACGTCCTTTATCATCGCGCACCGGCTGTCCACCATCCGGCACTGCGACCGCATCTACTA
>JAGDBW010000049.1 GCA_017958845.1 Clostridia bacterium
AAAGATGGAACTGACCGAACGACAGAGACGGCTGCCGCGGATCATCTTGCCGCAGGGGATGCGGGTGGTGCTGGCCTCCGGCTCGCCCCGCCGGCGGGAGTTGTGCGAAAAGATGGGACTGTCCTTTGAAGTGCGGCCCGTCGACTGCGACGAGGCGTATGACCGCGCGGCCCTCTCTCCGCGCGAGGCCGTCTCGATGCTGGCACGGCGCAAGTGCGCCGCCGCCGAGGCGGGCGGGGAAGAGACGATCGTCATCGCCTCCGACACCATGGTGGAGATCGACGGCCTGCCGCTGGGCAAGCCGCGGGACGCGGACGACGCGCGCCGGATGCTGCGCCGCCTCTCCGGCCGGACGCATACGGTGCATACCGGCGTGGCTGTGCGGCGGGGCGGGACGACCCTCTATACCGTGGACAGCGCGCGGGTCCGTTTTTGGCCGCTCGGCGAGGCGCAGATCGACGAGTACGTCCGCGGCGGCGAGCCGATGGACAAGGCCGGCTCCTATGCCGTCCAGGGAAAAGGCGGAGCCTTTGTGGCCGAGATCATCGGGGCGGCGGACACCGTGATCGGTCTGTGCTGCGCCGAGACCGCCGCCCTGATCAAACGACTGGTGCCCGAGGCCGGGGTGACGGAAGGAGGCGCGCGGTTTTGAAAAGCAAGGATCGTCCGGCAGACCGCAAAGAACAGAAAGAAAAGATGGCCGCCGTCGTCAAAGTCCTGAAAGACCGCTATCCCGCCGCCGAGTGCGCGCTGCGCTGGGAGGGCGACCCCTGGCGGCTGCTGGTGATGGGACGGCTCTCGGCCCAGTGCACCGACAAGAGGGTCAACGAAGTGGCCGGCCCGCTCTTTGCCGCCTTTCCGAGTGCGGCCGACATGGCGCGGGCGGAGATCGCAGCGATCGAGGCGCTGGTGCGCCCCTGCGGGCTCTATCATACCAAAGCGCGGGACCTCAAAGAAGCGTCGCGGCAGATCGTCGAGGACTTTGGCGGTGAGCTGCCGCGGGAGATGGACGAGCTGCTCACCCTCGCCGGCGTGGGGCGCAAGATCGCGCACCTGTTGCGCGGCGACGTGTTCGGCCTGCCGGCCGTCGTGACCGACACCCACTGCATCCGCATCGGCGGACGGCTGGGCTTTTATCCCGAAGAAGAAAAGACCCCCGTCAAAGTCGAGCGGATCCTGACGGCGCTGGTCGAGCCGGAGGAGTCGGCCGATTTTTGCCACCGGCTGGTCCTGTTTGGCCGCGAGGTCTGCTCGGCCCGCTCGCCGGCCTGCGGCTCGTGCCCTCTGGCCGAGCGGGGACTGTGCGAGCACGACCGCCGCGCAAAGGCAAAGGCGCGCGCGAGCCTCTGACCGGGCACCGCGGAGACGGACGAAAGCCGCCGCTTTTTCTCTCTTTTTTTGACACGGGTGCGCCGCTCGGCGCGGCCGAAAGCGGCGCGCGTACCGACAGAGCGGCAAAAAAAGGACGCGCGCGGCGCCCCTCAAAAAAAGGAGGCGGCCGCCTCGTGCCGCCGAAACAGACCTCCGAAAGAACAAGAGAGCGGCGACCGGCCGCCGGACAAAAACGTATGCAAAAGTTGACACTCGACCGCCCGCTGATCGTGGAGGGCGTCTATGACAAAAACACCGTCAGCCAGGTGGCGGACGGGATCATCGTGACCACCGACGGCTTTGGGGTCTTTCACCGGCCGCAGCGGGTGGCCTGGCTGCGCCGCCTGTGCGAGCCGAGGGGGGTGCTGGTGCTCACCGACAGCGACGCGGGCGGGGGGCAGATCCGGCGCTTTCTCGCCGAGGCGCTGCCCAAAGACAAGGTGACGCACCTGTACGTACCGCAGATCCCGGGCAGAGAGAGACGCAAAAAAGAACGCTCCCGCGCGGGCTATCTCGGCGTGGAGGGCATGGAGGCCGATCTTTTGCGTCGGCTGCTCGCGCCCTATACCTCCGACGCGCCGCCGCGCCCGACCGTGGCACTGACCAAGGCCGATCTCTACGCGCTCGGCCTCTCGGGGCGAGAGGACAGCGCGCGGCGGCGCGCCGAGGTGCTGGGAGCGCTCGGCCTGCCGAAAGACCTGACCTGCAACGCCCTGCTCGCCGCCGTCAACACCGTCGTCGCCCCCGCCGACTGGCAGGCGGCGCTGCGTGGTCTCGGCGACGACGCGGACGCCTGACCTCCCGCGCAGCGCAAGCGCGCACGGCCAAAGCGACGCAGACACAGCCGCCTCCGACGCGCGGATTACGGCCAAGGCGGCCTATCTGATCCGCCGCACACAGAGCCGCCCGGCATCTCGGCCGGGCGGCTGTTTTTTTGCACAGAGGTCGTCTGCCGGACGGACGGGAGAGGGCGGCGCGGCGGTCGGCCGTTCGGCTCCGGACGGTGCTCCGGGCCGGTCCGCGCGGGCGGGCGGCGGGGTTCAGTTTTCGTTTTCGCGGTGCTCCGAGGCGGCGAGGCAGGCCCGATGACAGACGAGCGCGCCGGCGACGGAGAGGTCAAAAGAGAACAAAACGACCGAAACCCCCTCCCTGAAATGCAGGGAGACCCACTCGGCCGCTTCGGACGCGCCCGAGCCGTTGAGCGTCAGGAGGGCGGCGAGGACGGAGACGCACAGCGACAGACCGAACAAGAGAAAGCCGCGCGCGACGGGGCACAGGGGACGCTCGAGGAGTTGACGAAGAGACATGGCTGGCCTCCGGTATGTAGAATGTCGGATGAGATCATTATAGCGCGGGGGGCGTCGTTTGTCATTGCAAAATGTCTGGCAGCGCAGGCAGGATCTTCCGCCGGAGGGGCGGCGCTTTTTTGCGGCTTGTCCGGGCGGCTCGTGATCGGGCGGCCGGCGCTTTTTTTGCGGCGGAGGGGCGCTCTGCCGCGGGGGCCGGGTCTTTTTTGCGGTTTTGGGCGGAGGGAAGAAAATTTGTTTTTTTGTTGACAAAATTTCATATTTAAGTTAAAGTATTGTAGTATACTAACGAAAGAAAAAACGACGCCGGGCGCGGTCGAATCGCGGCCTCCTCCGGCGGCCGGGCGGCCCGCAGCGGACGGCACAAAGAGGCCGGAAGCCCGCCGCGCCGCACAGCCCCGGCATATCGAAAAAAAGGAGAGGACGGCCCGGCCGTCCGCTGTCCGAGATGATACAGGTTTCTCATCTGACCAAATACTACGGCCCCAACCGGGCGCTGGACGACGTCAGCTTTTCGATCGGGGAGGGCGAGGTGGTCGGTCTGCTCGGTCCCAACGGGGCGGGCAAGTCCACGGCCATGAACATCCTGACCGGGTGTCTGTGCGCCACCTCGGGCGAGGTGACGGTGGACGGGCTGTCGCTCTCCGACGACCCCACCGAGGTCAAGCGGCGCATCGGCTACCTGCCGGAAGTGCCGCCGCTCTATCCCGATATGACGGTGATCGAGTTTTTGCGGTTTGTGTATGAGCTCAAGCGCTGCCGGTTTGACCGGGAGGCCCATCTGCGCGAGATCTGCGACCTGCTCCGCATCACCGACGTGCGGCACCGCCTGGTCGGCCATCTCTCCAAGGGCTACCGTCAGCGCGTCGGCGTCGCGCAGGCGCTGGTCGGCGACCCGCGGCTCATCATCCTCGACGAGCCGACGGCCGGCCTCGATCCCAAGCAGATCATCGAAGTCCGTCAGCTCATCCGCACGCTGGCCAGACGGCACACCGTGCTGCTCTCCACCCACATCCTGGGCGAGGTGACGGCGGTGTGCGGGCGAGTGCTCATCATCAACCGCGGAAAGGTCATCGCCGACCGTCCGACCGACGCGCTGGACCGGCTGGTCGAGGACAGCCTGCGCTACCGCTACGCCGTCGTCGGACCCGAAAAAGACGTGACGGCCCTGCTCTCGGCCGTGCCGGAAGTCGCCCGCGTCACCCCGACGGGCGAGTCCGACGGCGAGGCGTCGGTCTACGTCGTGAGCGGCCGCGGCGGCGTCGACTGCCGCAAGGCCGTCTACTACGCCTGTGCCAAAGCCGGACGCCCCATCCTCTCGGCCGCGCCGCTCGGAGGGGACCTGGAGAGCGTGTTTGTGCAGTTGGTCGACCGGGACGACGAACAGGCATAAGCCGAACCGACAAAAAATGTTCGGCCGGAACCCGGCCGCGCCGCCGGAACGGAACGCCTCCCCCGCGTCTTTTCGACCCGATCCGGCCCTCCCTCAAAAAGAAAAAAGAAGGACCATCCATGAAAGCCATCTATCGACGCGAACTGCACGCTTATTTTTCTTCGCCCGTCGGCTACGTCTTTGCGGCCGTGTGGTTTCTTTTGTCCGGCGCGGTCTTCTCTTTGACCACGCTCTTTGCCATGACCTCGTCTGTCACCTCCTACTTTACCTATATGCTGCTCGCCATGACGGTCCTTTTGCCGCTCTTGACCATGAAGACCTTTAGTGAAGAGCGTCGGCAAAAGACCGAGCAGATCTGGCAGAGCGCCCCGGTCTCGCTGTGGGGGGTGGTGACGGGCAAGTTCCTCGCCGCCATGACCCTCTTTGCCGGTTGTGTGTGCGTCTCCTCGCTCGCCTTTCTCATCCTGCCGCTCTACGGAAAGGTCAAGGCGGGCATCCTCTTCGGCAACCTGCTGGCGCTGCTGCTGGCGGGCGCGACCTTTTTGGCGGTGGGGACGTTCGTCTCCTCCCTGTGCGTCAACCAGCTGGCCTCGGCCGTTGTGACCGTGGCGGTGCTGCTGGCGTTTTTGGGCGTGGGGCTGCTCTCCTCTTTCGTTTCGTTTTATCCTCTGCGCTTTGTGCTGAACGCCCTCTCGGTGTTCTCGCGCTTTTCGGGTTTTTCGCAGGGGGTGTTCGATCCGGCGGCGCTCGTGTATGATCTGTCGCTGACGGCGATCTTTCTGTTTTTGACCGTGCGGGTCTATGACCGCCGCCGCCTGCGCTGACGGAGAGTGCCATGTTCCGTACGTTTTTGAAGAGACAATCCGGCCGCGCGGGCGCCGTCGGCGCGGGCCTCATCGCCGCGGCGCTGCTGTTGGCTCTGGCGCTCAACCTGCTGCTCTACGGGCTGACCGAGCGCTACGGCTGGTACGTCTACACCACCGAAAAGTATGAGCACCAAATCGGCGACGCCGCCCGCGACGCCCTCTCGGAGATGCGGGGCGAGGGACTGGGTCTGCGCATCCGTTTTTGCTCCGACGAGGCGACCCTGACCGGCGACCCCGTCTACCGGCTGGTGTGGGAGACCGCCCGGCAGATGGCCGAGGCGGCGGACTTTGTCACCGTGGACACGCTGGATATCATGCGGGACCCCGAGACCGCCGACTTTTATCGCTGGCGGACGGTCTATGACGAACACGGCACCGCCCGCCGCGAAGAGGTCTGGCGGGTCGCAAAAAACTCGGTCATCGTGGCCTCGGACATCTGCCACGCGGTGGTGCCGCTCTCGGCGTTCTTTGTGCTGGACGAGGACGGCCGCATCCTCGCCTACAACGGGGAGGAGACCTTTTTGTATCTTTTGCGCTACGCGCTCTCCGATACGCACAGGGTCGCCTACTATACCCAGAGCCACGGCGAGCAGGTGACCTCGTCCATGCTCTCCCTGTTGCTCTGCGCCGGCTATGAGCCGAGGACCGTCGATCTGCTCTCCGAGACGCCCGCCGACACCGACGGGCTGCTCGTCGTCTCCCATCCGCGCTACGACTTCTACAAGGGCGGCGAAGGGATCGAGGCGGAGATCGAGCGGCTGGACGCTTTTGTTTCGGGCGGGGGGACCGTGTTGGTCTTTCTCGATCCCAACGCCTCCTTTGACGCCGACGGAGCGCATCGGCTGCCCAAACTCGCGCAGTGGCTGACCGACCGCGGCGTCACCCCCGTGCCGGGCGTGGTGCGGGATCTCGCGGACGGCATCACCGCCGACGGCTATACGCTGGTGGTCGACTATGCCGACAGCCCGGCCGCCGCGCTCATGCGGGAGGCGGCGCGGCGCTACGACGACCCGCGCGTGATCGTGCGGGAGAGCGGCACCCTGGAGCTGTCGCCCGCCGGGGGGATCCCGGCCGAGCCGCTGCTCGTCACCTCCTCCTCCGCCACGCTGTGGCAGGGAGGAGAAAAGGTCGCCTCCGGCGCGCGCACCGTGTGCGCCGTCTCCCGCGACGCGGGCGGCGGGACGCTCGTCGTCTGCGCCGACTTCTACCTGACGGCGTCCGACGCGCTGGACACGGACGAATACGGGAACCGCGATTTCTTTTTTGCTTGTCTGTCGATCTTCGGAGGGGCCGGGACGCCGCTCGGCGCCACGATGCTGGCCTTTGAAGATACCGCCCTGCACGACCTGACCATGCGCAGCGCGCGGCTCTGGACGGCGCTGCTCTGCGTCGTCCTGCCGGGCGCGGTCGCCGCGGGCGGCGTCGTGTATCTGCGCCGCCGGCGCCGTCGCTGAAAGGAGGAAAGCCGTGAAAAAGAGATGGAAACGCCTGCTTTCTTCCCGCGCGGGCGGTTGGATCGCGGCCGCGCTCATCCTGCTGCTCGTCGCGGCCAACGTCGGGCTCGCGTGGCTGACGACGACCCGCGCGTTTTACCCCGACATGACCCCGGAGGGCCTCTACAGCGTCAGCGACGAGATGTACCGGGTCTGCGAGAGCATCGGGACCCCCGTCACCATCACCTTTTGCGACGAGCCGGACCGGCTGCTCGGCGCGGTCGAGACCCGCTACGTCTATATCCTCGCGCAGCATCTGGCCGCGCGATTCGACAACATCCGGGTCGAGACGGCGGACGCGACCCGCAACCCCACCGCGCTCTACCGTTTTCGCACAACGGCCGCCTCGTCGATCGCCCCGACCGACGTCATCATCTCCTGCGAGGGACGCTACCGGATCATGGCGGCGCGCAGCTTTTTTACCGTCTCTTCCGAGGACGGACAGACGCGCTACTGGTCCTTTGACGGCGAATACAAACTGGCCAACGCCCTGCTTTCGGTCTCGGCCGTGGATACGCCCCTGGTCTGCTTTTCGGTCGGCCATGGAGAAACATTTTTCGTTTCTCCCGACGACGCCGACAACGCGGCGCTGCGTGCCGAGAGCGACGAGGGGATGCGGGCTTTTTATCAGCTGCTGAGCGACGAGGGGCTGACCGTCGGCTATATCGACCCCGAGACCGAGCCGATCCCGGACGAGTGCGTGCTGCTCATCATCTGTGACCCGGCCGAGGACTTTGAGGCGCCGGATCCCCGCCGCCTCGCGGACGGGTGCGCGCTGGACCGCATCCACACGTATCTCTCGCAGCGCACGGGGGCTCTGATGGTCTTCAAATCCCCCGATCTGACCCTGCCCAATCTGGAGGAGCTGGTCAGCCAGTGGGGGATCGAGTATGCCCGCGGCGTGGTGGCGGAGGACACGGGTTCTTCGCTCTCCGACCCGCAGGCCCTGATCGCCGTCTACAACACCGAGCAGACGGAACTGAGCCACAGCGTATACGCCGACGTGTCGGACATCGCGGGCCCGCCGCGCACGGTCACCCCGCACAGCGGGACGGTCGCAATGTCCTGGAAGAGCCACGAGGCGGCCGTTTCCTCGACTACCAACGTCACGGCCTATTCCAGTCCGTTTTTCTATACGTCCGAGCGCGCCATGCTGCGTAATGTCGACGACGGTACGCTGGCATCCGCTTCTCCGGCCCGCTACGCCACCGCGCAGCTGGCCACCCGCGTGCGCATGGACGGCAGCACGGGTCTGCAGACCTACAGCTACGTCTTTGCGTCCGCGTCGGTCGAGTGGGTGCGGGGCGAGTGGCTGGAGCAGACGGCGCTGGGCAACCGCGACGTGCTCTTTGCGCTCGTGCGGTATATCTCCCGCACCGACCGCTTTGCTCCCTTGTCGCTGGGCGGATCGTCCCTGGCTTCTTCCCGCATGGGCGGGCGGGTGCTGGACTACGGCGACCTGTCCGCGACGGCGTGGACCTACCGCGCCGAGGACGGGTCAAAGACCGTCTATCGCGGACTGACGGCCTCCGCCCGCACGGCCTGGACGGTCGCGCTGATCACGGCGGGGCCGGCGATCTGTCTCGCGGCCGGCGGCGCGGTACAAGCGCGCCGGCGGCGCCGCTGAAAGGAGGCCGCGTGTGAAAAAACAAACCAAACGTCTCATCATCCTCGCCTCCCTGGCGGTGCTGACGCTGACCGTGTGGCTGATCCTGCGCCCGCATCTGAAAGGCGGCGGGGACACGCCCGCGCCCGTGACGCCGATCGCGCTGGAGGAGGGCGAGGACTACTTTCGGCTGGGAGGGACGGAGATCCCCTCCATCGGCGTGGTCTATCCCGTCATCGCCCGCGGCGACGTGATGCAGGTGGTCGTCCACCCCAAGGAGGGGGACGAATACCTCTTTTGGCATGATTTGCGGGAGGGCGTGGACGTCTTTTATCTGGGGCAGTATACCGACGGCGGCTACGACGCGGGCGGTCAGCCCTCGTTTTATCTGCCGCAGGCCGCGCGA
The DNA here is from genome assembly GCA_017958845.1 of Clostridia bacterium. GTDB lineage: Bacteria > Bacillota > Clostridia > Oscillospirales > CAG-272 > UBA1740. The sequence goes on from JAGDBW010000049.1 coordinate 8,443, forward strand.
GAGAGCGCCGGCTTTGACTACTCGACGCTCTACGACGCGACGGGGCGGCTGCCCGCCATGCTCTCGGCCGTGGGGTCGATCATTTTCGGCGACCGGGTCTACCGGTGGACCGACGACACCCCGACGGCCGAAGTCGAACAAAACCTGCGCCGCTTTGGCCTTTCGGAGGCCGACGACGCGCCGTGGTTTGAGGTGGTGCCGTTTTTGTGCGATCGGCTCGGCTATCACGTCATGACCGAGACGGGCGACGAAAACGACCTGTGGTATCTCAATCCGTCCAACGGGATGTACTATCATCACAGCGGCGTGACCTGGGACGGGAGCGCCTACGCCTACGACGTCACGGCGATCTATACCAAAAGCTCGTCGCTGTTGCGTCCCGTCGCGGACGTGACCTCGGCCCGCCGCGTGCAGGTCGGCCGCGCGACGCCCGACGCCGGCGGCTACTATCTGTGTCTGGACGGCCGAAACACGGTCTACACCACCGCGTCGGTCGCCACGACCGCCGGCGACGTGGACCTGTCCAACCTGGTGCATCGGTCGCTCGCCTGGTACGTCGAGCCGCGCCTGCTGACCGACGCGGTCAGTCTCTACGACCCGTATTTTACGCCCTGCTTTTCGTTCGGGCAGGGTGTCGAGCGCGCCGAGGGCGACCCCGTGGGGGCGCAGGACACGATCTTTGTACGCTATGGCGCGGACGGGGCCGCTCTGATCCTGTCCGCTTCGGACGGGCCGCTCTTTGCGCGGCTGATCGGCGCCCGGGTGGGCGACGGAGGATATATGACCGTGGGCGAGGTCGCGCGGCGGCAGCGTCCGGCAGAGGAGGGAGACGTGGTCTCCTATACGCCCGGCGAGATCCTGTGGATCTATGACCCCGCCGCCGGCGCCGAGGCCGCCGGCCCGGCAACGGCCGACTGCGTCGTGTGCCTGCGCGTCCGCACCCCCTCGACGGGCGAAGACGACGAGGGACAACCGCTGTGGGAGGAGGCCGTGATCGACCTGTCCGATCCGTCGGTGCCGGCGGCGGTCAGGGACGCGCTCGTCGGCCGCGCCGCGGGCGAGACGCCCGCCGGCCCCTGGGACGTGCTCTATCACGTGCCGGACGACGCGACGCCCGTCACCTATGAGATCACCCGCGTGGTGAGCGTGCTGCGCGGCGGCGCGGAGACCGACGAGCCCGCCGAGGCGGGCGACCTGGTCTTGTTTTCGTTTCGGCTGAGCGTCGACGGACGGCTGATCTCGGCCGACACCGTCGCCCTGGTGCCGGACCCCGCCTCTCCCGACAGCGAGATCGCCGCCCTCTCCCGGGCGCTGGTCGGACAGTCCGCCGGTCAGAAAGATGGGCTCGCCGTCACCCTGTGGCTGGTCGACGACCCGATCCTGGGCGAGGCGGAGGTGCTGCGGGACGTGACGGTCGACTATGCCGTCGCCTACGGCGAGACGCTGACCGTCTCGCACTACGCCTTTGCCGGCGACGGGCAGCGCGACGCCTTTTTCGGGGAGGCCATCCACGTCATCACCGGACCGGCCGACATGACCCCCTACACCGTCAACGACGCGTCCATCACGCAGATGCTGCAGATCATGGCTTCGTTTTCCGGTCTGTCGATCCCCTCGTCGTCGCTGGGCGGCGTCGATCCGACGGCGCTGGAGACGGTCGCCGTCGCGCCCGACGGGACCCTGACAGGCGAGATGATGCGGACCTACGGTCTCGGCGCCCGCACCCTCGTCTACGTGCTGCCCTCCGGCGTCTCCGAGACGGCTTCGGGACAGTACCGCTATACGTCGGCGCGCACCTTTCACCTCTATATCGGCGAGACGGGCGCGGACGGGTATTGCTACGTCGCCTCCGACGCCTTTGGCGTTGTGATCCGCGCGGACGCGCGGATCTTTGCCCCGCTCGATCTCGAACCGCTGGAAAACTGGACGCGCGCCAACCTCATCCAGACCGCCGTCGGCGGGATCGCGTCCGTCACCTTTGATCTCGCCTACACGGACGACACGGCCACCCACACCTTCTGGCTGTCGGTCGACGACGCCTATCCGACGGCGGGCGGCACGGTCTCGCGCCTGTACGTGGCCTACGCGGAGGGCGAGCCGCACACGGAGGAGCGCGCGGACGGCAACATCCGTCCCGGCCCCGGCGTCGCCGTGCGCGACGGTCGGGTGATCCTCCTGGAGGGCGGCGTCGATCTCGACGAGATCTACCGGCAGGCCGGTCACACCGGGCAGAGCGGCCCGGACGGGGAAGGGGTGACCCATTTTCGCAAGATGGCGGCCTCCTTTTACTCCATGTACTATCAGGGGACCGTCTCGGACACGCTCGACGCGGCGGCCGTGGCCGCCCTCGCGGGCGACCCCGACGCGGCGACGCTGACCGTTTCGGTGGTCCTGACCGACGGGCGGACCTTTGCCTACTCTTTTTGCCCCTACTCGGCGCGCCGGTCGCTGTGCGTGATCCGCGCCTATGACAAGGACGGGGCGCCGCTCTATGAGACCGCGCACTTTTATGTCCACACCTCCGAAGTCGAAAAGCTGGCCGTCATGGCCGGAATGCTCGCTCGCGGCGAGACCTTTGACGAAGACG
>JAGDBW010000050.1 GCA_017958845.1 Clostridia bacterium
CGGACGAGGCGAGCAGCGCCGCCCCGACGGCAAAGCGGGAATACGGCGCGTAGGCGCGCTCCCGCGCGGCGAGAGCGGCGTCGAGCAGCTCTCTCTTTTTTTGCTCTGTCAGGCGTTGCATACGCGCCTCACGCCAGCGACAGCGCGACCCGCACCATCTGCTCAAAGCCGCTCTGCCGCTCCTCGGCCGTCGCGTTCTCCTCGGGATAGACAAAGGAGTCGCTGACCGTACAGATCGACAGCGCGCGCTTGCCCGCGCGGGCGGCGTTGGTGTAGAGGGCGGCGGTCTCCATCTCCACGCCCAAAACACCCATCCCGCGCCATTTTTCCGAGTGGTCCGTCTCACCGTAAAAGACGTCGGAGGAGAGCAGCGTCCCCACGCGAAAGGTCACGCCCGTCTTTTCGCACGCGTCGGCGGCCGCCCGCAGCAGCCCAAAGTCCGCGACGGGGCAGAACGTCCCCGGCAGCTCAAACTGCGCCGCGTAGTTCCCGTCGGTACAGGCGCCCATGGCGAGCACCACGTCCCGCACGTGCAGGGAGGGGGCAAACGCGCCGCAGGTGCCGACGCGGAGGATGGACTCCACACCGTAAAAGCGGAACAGTTCATACGAATGGATGCCGATCGACGGCTGGCCCATGCCCGACGACATCACCGACACGCGCCGGCCGCGGTACAGGCCGGTGTACCCCTCGGCGCCGCGCACGTTGTTGACGAGTTTTGCTCCTTGGAGAAAGTTCTGCGCGATCCACCTCGAGCGCAGGGGATCGCCCGGCATCAGCACCGTCTCGGCAAAGTCGCCCCGCAGGGCGGAGTTGTGGGGGGTAGGCGTATGCACGGCGGGCCTCCTTTCCTTTTGACCGGCGGTCATTTTTGCTTTTTTATCTGCCGGCGCCGCGGGGCGTCGGGACGTCCGTCGGGCGCGTCCGCGCCCGCCAAAGAGAGACGGCCTGCCCGCGGGCAGGCCGTCTGTCGGGATCAATACGCAAAGGAAAACCGGATCGACACGTCGTCGCCGCTCTCCGTGACGTAGTCGAAGGAGAGGACCGACACGGCGTTGCCCACCGCCTCGATGGTCACGACGACGTCGCCCGACGGCGCGTCGTCCTCCAACAGGCGGGCGACGGCCGCCGCGGTCAGCGGGCGGCGGTACGCGTCGTCGCTCTCGTCATCCGGGGCGGAAAAGTCGCTCTCGGTCAGCTCCGCCGCCGCCAAAGCACCCGAAAAAGTCCCGTCGGCGGTCGTGACGGACCAGATGGAGTCGGAGTCGGAGCTGTTGCGCACGCGGCGGGTCTCGGTCCACGTGCCGGCCGCGACGTCATAGGTGCGGCTCAGCGAGGAGATCTCGACGCCGGAGCGGGAGACGGTGATGCGCTCCTCGATGGCGGCGGCGTAGACCGACGCGGACAGCTTTTGCAGCATGGTCAGCTCGGCCGGGTCGGTCGCGGGGTCGGGCGTGACGGTCACGAGCTGGGAGCCGGGTTCGGTCGGGGCGTCCGAGGCGGGCCCGGCCGTGGTCGCGGGGTCGGTGGCGCCCCGTTTGTTCTTTTTTTCACAAGAAAAGAGAGAGGAGCAGCCGAGCAGGATCACCAGAGCGATCGCCAGACATTTTTTCGTCGTCATCATACGCACCTCACAGTATCAAACTTGGGAGAATACAAGGACAGTTCAAACATCGGCGGTTCGGCCGGGACGAGCAGACGCGCGGCCACGCGTCCGGCCGCCTCCAGGTCGGCCG
>JAGDBW010000051.1 GCA_017958845.1 Clostridia bacterium
GAGAGCGCCTCCTCCCGCGACAGACGGGGCAGGACCAGCCGCAGATTGTCGATCGCCGACAGATGCCCGCACACAACCGGCGCCTGAAAGGCAGCGCTCACCCGTTCGGGCCGACCCGCGATCTCACCGGCGTCGGGCTTCTCGAGCCCCAGCAGCAGCCGACACAGCGTCGTCTTTCCGCAGCCGGACGGACCCATCAGCACGACCAGCTCGCCCTCGCCGATCGAGAGCGAAAAGTCGTCGAGGACGACCTGATCCCCGTATTTTTTCAGGATATGTCTGATCTCGATCATCGCACGTGCTCCCATCTGCGAAAAAAGAGGGTCAGCAGCCCCATCACCGCTTTCTCAAAGGCAAAGCTCAGCGCCACGATCACCACCGTCCAGGCAAAGAGATCGGCCGTGTCCAGATAGATCTTGGCGCCGTAGAGCCGCTCCCCCACCGATCCGCGCGGGATGCCGATCAGCTCCGCCGCGACCCCGGCTTTCCAGCACAGGCCCAGCGACACCGAGCACCCGGAGAGAAAAAACGGTCGGATCTGCGGCAGCCGCACGTACAGCAGCCGCCGCATCGGCGGGAGCTCAAACACCCGCGCCATCTGCTCCAGCGCCGGGTCGGCCGAGCGGATGCCGGCCAGCGTGTTGGTATAGATGATGGGCAGCACCATCAGGGCCGAGATGATGACCGACAGCCGCGCGGAAGAAAAGAAGATCAAGACGATGATGACAAAGGACGCCACCGGCACCGACTTGACGGTCAGCATATACGGCCTGAGCAGGGTCTCGACCGTGCGGGAGTGCGCGGCGGGGATCGCCAGCAGAACCCCCGGGACCAGCCCGGCCGCAAAGCCCAGCATGATCCGCTTGCCCGTATACCACAAAGAAGCCCAAAAAGCCGCGGTCCCCGGCAGCTGGATCAGCCGCCGGGCCACGTCGACGGGCGAGGCCAGGAGCACCCGCAGACGCGGCAGGCGCGAGAGCAGGTACCACACGGCCAGCGCCAGCAGGACCGCCCCCGCAAATTTCACGATCTCCCAAGCCCTTTTCTTCATCTTCTCAGCCTTTGTGTTGCCGCGCCCCGCGCCTGTCGTTGACAGCGCGCCGTGCGGCGGCCTGTTTCGGCGGCTCCGCGGCCGTCCGACCGCGCCCGCCGGGTCTCTGCGCTTTCGCGGCCGCCCGACCGAAAGCCGTCCGGGCCGTGGCCGCGCCGTTCTCCTTTGTTATTCTTCGAGGGAGAGATAGAACGCCTCCCCCGGCATCTGACCGCCCACCGCGGCGGGATTCTGTTCATAGAGGATGCCGAGATACCCCGACAGCTTCTCCTTCATCTCCGCGCCGGTCACGCAGGTGATCGCGCAGTACGGGATCGCGCGCGCCGCCACGGCGGCTTTGATGCCCAGCATCCGCTCCACCACGTCGGCGGCCTCGGCGGGATTTTCGTTGACGAAAGCGGCGGACGCGCGATAATCGGCGAGGAATTTCTTTACCGCCTCCGGATGCGCCTCGGCCCAGCTGCCGCGCACCACAAAGACGCCGGTCACCATCGCGGTCCCGTTGTCCAGCGCCGTCCACAGGTCGTTGAGCCCAAAGGCCACGTCGAGCCCCTCCACCTGCGTCTGCGCGATGGTCACGTAGGGCTGCGGGAGCATGGCGACGCCGCTCTCCGAGGTCTTGAGCAGGGCGACGACTTCGGTCGGCTCGCTCTTCCACTCCACGTTCACGTCCCGGTCGAGGTCCACCCCGCTCTGCGCAAAGAGATAGCGCATATTGTATTCGTTGACGGTCCCTTTTCCGGTCGCCCAGAGGGTCTTGCCGCGCAGATCGGCGGGCGAGGCGATCTCCTCGCCGCGGCTCACGATATACTGCACGCCCAGGGTGTTGATGCCCAGCACGCGGATCTCGCCCTGACTGCGCTGATACAGCACGGCGGCGAGGTTGGCGGGCACGGCGGCGATGTCCAGCTCCCCTTGGAGCAGTTTGGGCGTCAGCTCGTCCGCCGACCCGGCGATCAAAAACGAATAGTCCGCGTCCTCTTTGCCCTCCGCGTCAGCCCAGATCTTGGCCATTCCGATCGAGGTCGGGCCCTTCAGCCCGCCCACGCGCACGATCGTTTCTTTCTCCTTGGTCTTAAAAGAGCAGGAAGAGACCGATACGCACACACAGAGGATCAGGAGCAGACCGATCATACTCAACAGACGTTTTTTCATAACAGATACTCCTTCGGTTTGTTTTTTTCCGAGAGTAGTATATACCAAAACGCCGCCCTGATATGTTGCAGGCGCAACCAAATTACCGTCGCTTTGCCGCGGCCCCTCCTCCGGGACGCCGCCGCGCCGCGCGCTCATGTGTCCGATCGGGCGGCGCTTTTCCGGCAAAAGCTGTTTTTGTCATAGTCGATCAGGCCCTCGCGCTTCATGCGCGAGAGCTCCCGCGAGAGGGCGGAGCGATC